>NZ_JAPQLG010000112.1:0-3785 GCF_028982005.1 Wolbachia endosymbiont of Drosophila bocki
TTTCAGGTTAATAAAATTAAATTATTTGAGTAAATACAATACTATGTTTTTATTTGTGGGTAATAGTAAGATATACCCCAGTTGCGGATTAGCCAACGAAGTAAAGCTTAGAAATGCAGCGGCTGCATGGAATATGAAACAAGCGTAGAAAAAATGTGTACCAAAAAATTTATCGGTGATCTGTGGCGAGTATGCTCAATCTCAAATTTGTTTTTCAGAGAGCCAAAAACTGTCTCAATAATCGATCTTTTTCTTAACAAAATCTTCTCATTTAGCACCATTAATGAGTTTTTCATACCCTTTTTATACTGGTTACAAGCTTTAACCCTCTATCGAATAATTCGTGAAAAAGATCTTTTTTGATATATCCTTTATCTCTAAACAATAATCCAGTCAATTTCTGAGTTAAATTTGGCACAGGTATCAACTTTGCCTTTTGTCACCGTAACCCCTTGAATTTCGCCAGTTTCGTTGATTACTAGACGTACCGAAAAACCACCCATAAGTAGTCTTTCCAATCTTTGCCAACCCTTTGAAAACTTTGTTTCTCGAGGTCCTTTTTGGATGGCAAACAGCGATAGATTATGTACGAAATCCCTGTCACTTTTGACTGTTCGCAAAACCATTGCATTAAGAGCGCTAAATACCATAAAGCCCGCGATTTTAACCTGATAAACCTACTATAGGATGGCAATTTTGGAAACGCTGATTCGTATAATAATTTCAAATAATGCACATAGAAAATTTTAAAATTGTCGCACTTGATATAGCAATATTATGGTAAAAATCTCTGAATGCGTAATCTCTGGCGTCCTGGTTGGTTTTTTGCCACTTGGTAGAAGTTTTTCTGCAAAATTTTCATCGACTGTATTGCAAAAATCATCGACTATACAAAAGATTTCTGTTACTTTCTCTTTCATTGGTAACCTCCTATTTTAGGAATGAATATCAAATACCTTGGAGTTTACCCTATTTCCTTACCTTTTCTATTTTTTCTAATTTACAACTGGGGTTAGCAGTGCTGTGAGAATGGTTGAAAGCGCAAAAGAAAACCTCTCGGAAGTTAAAAATATACTGGTCGATGCAGGTTATACAGGAGAAAATTTTGCAACTAAAATAAAAACGATTATTGGAGCAACTGTAGAAGTAATAAAACGAAGTGAATTACATTCCTTTGCTGTATTGCCACAAAGATGGGTTGTAGAGCGATCTTTCGCTTGGTTAGAAAAATGCAGACGATTGTGGAAAAATTGCGAGCGAAAACTTAACAATAGCCTACAAATGGTCGTTCTTTCCTTCATTTCTCTTCTATTGAGAAGATTTTAAACAGCTTCTAAATCTTTATTTTAAAAATGTCATATTGACCACCGGTACCTGAAAATACTATTCCAATTGATCAGAGCTATCCATTTCCTTAATTTTTGTAACGTTGTCATAGGAGTACTATAACTTTAGTATCAACTATGTTTTATTGTTTTTGCATCTAAAAAAATTTAGCTTATTCAAGCAGCATTTTGCCTTTTTTTGGATGTAGGGATTTTTTAGGAATTGTCTTCTTGAATTCTATGGTATTTTGTTTAACATTGAAACAAGATTCCAGTGTCAGCTACTTGCATGACATTGTTGGTTAGTGTTTTATGGCTTTACGATAGCTATACAACTTGTCTTAAAAGCAATATAGTGTTTACTATACAATGAATCAAAGATAGTAAGTAAAGTCTATGAAATTTCAAATCGCTACACATTTTCAACCGGCTGGGGATCAACCACAGGCAATCGATAGCTTAATTGCAGGGCTAAATAGTAATAAAAGAGATCAGGTTTTGCTTGGAGTTACTGGTTCTGGGAAAACTTTTACTATGGCAAATGTTATTGCAAGAACAAATAGGCCTGCATTAATTATGGCACACAATAAAACTTTAGCAGCACAGCTTTATGAGGAAATGAAAGGATTGTTTCCCCATAATGCTGTTGAATACTTCATTTCTTATTATGATTATTATCAACCTGAAGCCTATTTACCACAAACTGATACTTATATCGAAAAAGATTCTGCAATTAACGAAAGAATTGAGATGCTGCGTTATTCCACCGTCTGCTCCCTTTTGGAGCGCAGGGATACGATCGTAGTTGCCAGTGTTTCCTGCATATACGGTCTTGGTTCGCCTGAGAGCTACCGCAGCATGATCATACCGCTTAGTGTTGGAAATAAAATTCGTATTAATGATTTCCTGAGCAACTTAACTGATCTTCAATACAAGCGCTCTGATGCCAGGTTTGAGAGAGGATATTTCAGAGTGCGCGGCGATATTGTTGATATATTTCCTTCCCATTATGAAAATAAAGCTTGGCGTTTATCGTTATTTGGCGATGAAATAGAAGAAATTTCTGAAGTTGATGCTATAACGGGCAATGTTACCAAAGGCGTAAATAAAATCACCATTTTTCCAAATAGCTATTACATAACCCCGCGTGAGGCTTTGTTGCAGGCAATTGAACTAGTCAAAAAAGAGCTGCATGAACGCTTGGATTATTACTACTCGCAAAACAAGATTGTTGAAGCAAAGCGCCTCGAGCAACGCACTAATTTTGATATCGAAATGATGAGAACAACAGGAATATGTAAAGGTATTGAAAATTATTCGCGTTATCTCTATGGAATGGAAGCTGGGGATCCACCACCTACTTTGTTTGAATATTTACCCAAAGACGTAATTTTATTTGTTGATGAGAGTCATGTCACCGTTCCTCAGGTTGGTGCGATGTACAGTGGTAATGAGGCGCGTAAAAAGAAATTGATCGACTATGGCTTCAGGCTCCCTTCCGCTTTTGATAATCGTCCATTAAAATTTGAAGAGTGGGAGGGAGTTAGGCCGCAGACTGTTTACATTTCAGCCACTCCAGGAAAGTATGAGTTGGCAAAGACCAATAATGTATTTATAGAGCAAGTTATCCGTCCAACAGGGCTTACAGACCCAATCTGCATTGTAAAACCAATAGAGAGTCAAATTGATGATGTAATTCATGAGGCACAAGTGACAATAGGGAAGGGATTTTGTGTTTTAATCACTACATTGACGAAAAAAATGGCTGAAAATTTAGCTGAATATATGAGTGAATTGAATATGAGAGTGAGTTATTTGCATTCTGATATTGCTGCGCTGGAGAGAATAGAAATTATATACAAATTGAGATCTAAAGAAATCGATGTTTTAGTAGGTGTTAACTTGCTGAGGGAAGGTCTTGATATTCCAGAGTGTGGGTTGGTTGCAATTTTGGATGCTGATAAAGAAGGATTTTTGCGATCGGAAACTTCATTAATTCAAACGATCGGTCGTGCTGCGCGTAATGCTGAAGGTAGAGTAATTTTGTATGCAGATAAAATCACTGGTTCTCTGGACCGTGCATTAAGAGAGACCGAAAGAAGAAGAAAAAAACAAGAAGAACATAATATATTGCACAATATTGTCCCAAAGACTATAATAAAACCTATATCAAACACCTTACAGGAGAGGGCAATAGCAGAACCGAAAGTAAATACTAATAAGGATGATTTGAGAAAGCAAATGATAGAGCATGCTGAAAATTTAGAGTTCGAAGAAGCAGCAAGAATAAAAAAATTATTGCAAGGTTAAGTAATATATGATGCTATGGGCATAGTATAAAAATGTAAATAATTTTATTGATATCTTTATATTAATACTTTTTAAATATTTAGTACGGTGCAATATCTGCAATGGATGAGAAAAATTAACACCAGCGCCCTTAGGGTCAGAGACTTTGGC
>NZ_JAPQLG010000113.1:0-7568 GCF_028982005.1 Wolbachia endosymbiont of Drosophila bocki
ACGCCATCATGTCTTTAGGAGAGTTTGCTAATGAAAGTTCTTAAGTTGACGCCATTGGCTGAACGGATACATTCCCATAATGAATTTGAGTAACCGACACTAAAAAAACAAAGAGGCGGACTTGATCTACCTCTTTTATACTTAGCTGTCTAGTCTCTTCTCTTGAGCAACTTGTTTAGCAATAACTGAGCCTAAATAAGTGTTAACCTCTTTAGCACCATCTTTGTCTAAACCTAATGTTTTACTCCACTTTGTTTCATTTACTGCCTCGAACTTACCTTCATCGTTTTTCTCCTTTAGTGAATCTATCTTGAAGAGTAAAGTATTGCCTAGCGTCTTGGTAAGCTGATCAATATCAACAATAATACGGTAGTTCTTGCCTTCTAAGCTGAAGTCTATATAACATTTATCCTTTTCTACCTTACCTTCTTCATCTTTAACTTGGTTATTCCTTGCAATTTCCCTAAATGCGTCTTTTGTTACTAGCAACCCATCCTTAATAGCCTTCAGAGCTTTCAACTCAGATATTTCGTTATTTTTGCTGATAGCATATATTGCTAAATAAGTCAGCGCAGCAGCAACAAATGCTAAAACGCCCATTCCAAGTGGTGTAGCTGCAAAAGCTGCTAGCTTGCAAGTTGAAGGCCTCCAAAGCGGTGTTGAAAGTATTGCTAATCCACCCATAACGTATATAGCAGTAAATGCAACAAATACAGTGTTTGCTTTGTGGGGCTGGCCACAATGACTTTTGAAAGTTAGCATAAACGACTTCATTTAATAAAATATTAATATGCTTAAATTGTGTACAGAAGAACTGTCATAGTCAAGCTTTTTCGTAAGCTACCTGCCGCTTGAGCCAAAGCCCCCTGCATTGCGACCGGTTTCTTCTGCGCAGAATTCTTCTCTGTCATCCCAAATTACCTGAGATACAGGAGAGATAAGGATTTGTGCGATTCTATCTCCTCTTTTTATTTCGTATGGCTGATTACTTAGATTAATTAGACAAATTTTAACTTCACCTCGATAATCAGAGTCTATAGTGCCCGGAGAATTTAAGACAGTGATTCCATGTTTTGCAGCAAGACCAGAACGTGGGCGGATTTGCCCCTCAAAACCGTTTGGTATTGCAATCACAATTCCAGTTGGAACAAGTAATCTTTCAAGTGGATTTAAAACAGCAGAATCATTCAATGCAGCATAAAGATCCATGCCAGCACTCTGCGTAGTTGCATAACATGGAAGAGACAAGTCTTCTCCGTGTGATAATCTTTTTATTTCTACTTTAATTTTACTTCTTTGCACTCCAATTTACCATCTATGAAGACTCAGTTATAGCATGTAAATTGTATCTGCAAAAGTGATAAATGTTACATCGTAAATGATGTCATTCCAGCGCGTGACGCTAGGCCATAAAATTCCTTGACAAGTTCAGTGCTCCTTTTTTTGTCATCCCAGTGCCCCTATGATGTTATTCCAGTCTGGAATCTAGCCCTTATTATGCAGCCACTTGGTTGAAATTAAGTCTTCTGGATCCCAGTGTCTGGGCACTGGGATGACACCCTGACAACCGTCATCCCGCTACTTGTTAGCGGGATCTAGAGATACCGCGAATGAATCGCGGTATGACGTAGATTGCTGTCATTCCAGTGTCAGCTACTTGAATGACACCCTCTTGGTATTCGTGTAGTTGTAAGCAGTATAGCTATAAATCACTCACAATCGATATGCTTGAATTATTCTCAGTAAATAAATCAAGCATAATGTTAGGTATTCTACCATCAACTATGTGAACAACTCCAGCACATTCCTCCGCCATTTTAACGTATGCCATAAGCCTTTCAATAAATTTTTCCCCTTTAATTTTCCCACAATCAATCGATGCATTTAAATTTTTAACAGATATCTTCCTGCCACCAATTTTATCTATTTCTTCATCTGTGTCACTCAAGATTATCATTCTAGATGCAGAAACTGCAATTGCAATTGCGCTTGCAGTGCTATCGGCATCAATATGATACGTTTCCCCATCTTTTCCATGACCAATTGGTGCAATAACTGGTATAAAATCTGATTCTTCAATAAAAAATAATATATCAGGATTGATTTCAGTGGGTCTACCGATGAACCCCATGTCTAATATCTTTTCGATATTATTTGATCTATCTTCTCTAAGCGTAGCGGTTATTTTTTCGGCTTTAATTAAGTGACCATCTTTTCCACATAATCCAATAGCTGAACCACCAGCAGAATTTATATACTGAACAATTTTTTTATTAACTGAACCACACAGTGCCATTTCAATGATTTTCATAGTGTCTTTGTCTGTAAGTCTGATACCATTCACAAACTTACTGTCCATACCCAGCATTTTTAACCCCGAGTTAATTTCATATTCTCCGTCATGAATTATTACCGGATTTATACCAAGCTGCTTCAACAAGACAACATTATGCACAAAAGTATTAAATAGTGTTTCATCTAAGATTATCGTACCACCGCATTTAATGACAAAAGTCTCGCCTACAAAGCTAGGTATGTTAGATAGCACTTCAAGTAATATTTCTGCTTTTTGTTCAAATGATACCTCACCCTTTAAAAATTCACTACTCTTCATTTTTTTATCTTGTAAACTTGAAAAACTCATCTCTTACCTTGGTTATTTTATGCTTAACACGGATGCTCATTTGATGAATTGACACATTCTCATTATTAATCCATTTTTGAATATCTTCTATAACAGCACCTAAGCTTTTTTGACTTACTTTATCTATTTTTGTTAGCACAATGTTAAAGTTAATGTTATTATATGTTAACCAATAAATGAAGTCTTTGTCTATTTCTTTTAATCCTACCTTGCTATCTATCAACACAAACACTCTTCTTAGATTTCTTCTTTGAATTAGATAATACTCAATTAAGTTTAAATATTGTATAATTTCCTCCTTGCCTGCATGAGAGTAGCCATACCCTGGTAGGTCAACAAGTCTGAACTTATCATTGTACATAGAGTAAAAATTTATTTGTCTAGTGCATCCAGGTTTAGAGGAAACTCTGGCAGCTTTTTTGCTGTTTATCAGTAAGTTGATCAGACTGGATTTTCCTACATTTGATCTACCAGCAAACGCAACCTCTGGAGCCGACTCATTTGGTAATGATTTTATGTCCGAAGCTCCAAATATGAAATTGCAGTTTGATGTTATCTGTTTTGCCATTATATTCAACTAGAAGGTAGTAGGTATATTATAGTGTTATTGCTTGATATAAGAAATTTTTTGTTTCAGTATATGTTACTTAGCTAGATCTGTGCTATATGGATATGGAAAATAATTTACAAGACTTAAAGAAAAAATTTAATGATATAGAGAGGAATTTGGAAAATCCTACCAATTTAAGTCAAAAAGAATTCATTACCCTTTCAAAGGAATACTCTGAGCTCAGGCCAATAATCAAGATAATTGATGAATATAACACGCTGAAAGAGGAAATTTCAGACTTAGAAGAAATAATGAAAGATGAAAACAGCGAAGGTGATATAAAAGAGTTAGCAAAAGAAGAATTTTTCGAAAAGCACAAGGTATTATTACCAAAAATAAAAGCAAAATTAAAGTTAGCATTATTGCCCAAAGATGAAGATGACTCAAGAAATGCAATATTAGAAATTAGAGCAGGTACAGGCGGAGAAGAAGCAGCATTATTTGCAGCAATGTTATTTCGTATGTATCAAAAATATGCAGAAAGAAGAAATTGGAAGTTCGAGCCAATAAGCATTTCTAATACAGGTATAGGTGGCTATAAGGAAGCTTCTGCACTCATTAATGGAACAGAAGTTTTTGCAAGGTTGAAATTTGAATCAGGGGTGCACAGAGTACAGAGAGTGCCAGAAACTGAATCCTCAGGAAGGTTGCATACCTCTGCCGCTACTGTTGCGATATTACCTGAAGTAGAAGAAGTTGACTTTAAAATAGAAGAAAAAGACTTACGAATAGATGTTTATAGATCCAGTGGTCCTGGAGGGCAATCAGTGAATACAACTGACAGCGCAGTAAGGGTCACCCACTTGCCAACAGGGATAGTTGTGATACAGCAAGATGAAAAATCGCAGCATAAAAATAAAGCTAAAGCGCTCAAAGTATTGAGGGCAAGGCTATACGAAATTGAAAGACAAAAAAAAGAAATGGAAAGGTCAACAATGAGGAAAAGTCAGATTGGCTCTGGGGATCGTTCCGAGCGCATAAGAACATATAACTTTCCGCAATCAAGAATAACAGACCACAGAATTAATCTAACTTCACATCGGCTAGAGCAGATTATAAAAGAAGGTGAACTAGATGAATTTATTGAAGCATTAATTTCACGTAATGAAGCAGAAAGATTGGCAGGGGAAAGTTAGCAGCCTACAATGGAATATCTTTATTAATTACATAGGATCTTTTAAACGCAATAGATAGACAGTAAAAACAAGTTCTAGTACTATCGCAGATAGCACAAGAAGAGATACACTAATTGTTTGACCATTGTAAATGTAGCTTGTTAAGCCGATAAAAATAGCCATGATAAAAGCTCTAATGAACGAGAGTGCAGAAGAAGCCGTACCTTTAATTTTAGGGAAAACATTTATTGATGCATTAAAAATCACTGGCTGGCAAATTGCACAACCGATAGAAAAAATAATCATAGACAATGTTACTAAGTAGAAAGAGTGGGGTACAATTATACTGAATATTACAAGCAATAGAGACCCAATAGCACCCACGCTCGTGCCAGAAATTACACACCATATTTCTCCAAGTTTCTGCAAGATTTTGCCAGCAAATAGACTAATGAGTGAGAAGCACCCAACTATTGCACCTTGATGTAGTGCATAAATAGTGCTAGATAAACCAAAAGTCTTCATATACAGAAAAGGTCCACAAGTAATGAATGACATATACGCAGCAGAAAAGAGGCTTGACATCAAAGACAACGTAACAAACCTCGGATTAGATAGTAGTTTTCTGTAATCTTTCATCGTTTTTTTCAAACTGAAAATATTGCGGTCCTTTTTTGTTTCTGGTAACGCTAAAAGCAGCAAAACCCAAGAGATTAAACAAAGTATTGCAACAGTTGCATAATTACCACGCCATCCTACAATTTCATTGATGAAACTGCCTAACACTGGCGCAATTGCCATGACAACTGTAAGAACAGAATTCATGATTCCAATAAATTTCACCGCTTCGTCACCTTTATAGCTGTCTGCAACGATTGCAAACACAACTACAGATGTGCTGACACCAATGCCCTGAACAAAGCGAGAGATTAAAAGCCAAAAAATCGACGGTGCAAAAATACAACCAACAGCGCCGACGAGTAGTAAAGTGTTGCCTATGATCATAATTCTCCTTCTGCCATAGCATTCAGACAATGGACCGAAAAACAACCCTCCTATGCAAAAGCCTAGGAAATTATAAGCA
The DNA here is from genome assembly GCF_028982005.1 of Wolbachia endosymbiont of Drosophila bocki. Classification (NCBI taxonomy): domain Bacteria; kingdom Pseudomonadati; phylum Pseudomonadota; class Alphaproteobacteria; order Rickettsiales; family Anaplasmataceae; genus Wolbachia; species Wolbachia endosymbiont of Drosophila bocki. The sequence goes on from NZ_JAPQLG010000113.1 coordinate 5,454, forward strand.
ATAGTTAATTGAATTGTTCCTTCTGATACGTTAAAATAGTGTACCATATCAGGAAAACTAGGTACGGAAATATCAATTTCAATGAACTTAGCAATTAGAGACAGGATTAACAGAAATGGTAGTAACATTTGAGATTTTCAATTAATGAATAAAAATATCACATTTAAAGCGTTGAAAGAAGAACATTTTTTACTGTTATTAAAATGGTTAGAAACACCTCACGTAAAGCTATGGTGGGATGCGGATATAAATTGGACACCAGAGTTAATTGAGAAAAAATATAGCAATTATGTCAAAGGATTCAAACGTTTAAAACTTGAGACACAAATTATTGAAAAACCAATGCATGCATTCATTATTAATTGTGACGGAGTTGATATTGGTTATATTCAATACTATAACAAACATGATTTTCCACCTGAGCAGGGCTACGATACTTCTGAGCTTCCAGAAAGCTGTGCTGCTATAGACTGGTATATCGGAGAGCTAGATTATGTGGGCAAAGGCATTGGTCCACAAGCTTTGAATATATTTTTAAACGAATTTGTCTTTAAAGTTTCTGAAAATGCTTTTGTTGACCCAGATACAGCAAATGTTCGTGCAATCCGTGTTTACGAAAAAGTTGGATTTAAAAAAATTAGGGAAAGCAATGGTACAATCTTAATAATCAAGGCAAGAATTCCTGAGAACCATGCAAGATGAGTGTTTTTAACAGCCCGTCTAAATTGCTACAAGCAGTTTAATTTTTAGTAAATATGTCATTATTCAAAAATATGCAAGAAGCTTTATAGAAACTTAACATAATTTTATCATAAAAATGTCATCCTTAAGTCCTATGTAAAAACAAATTTTGGCACTAATTTAATTAACTATGAGCTGGATAAATTGGAAAATAAATTTTGTTTACTTTTACAATACCTTAAGATCTAATGTCACTTTATCAATCAAAAATATTACAATAGGCTAGTATGTTCCTTACTCTTTTTCTCAAAATATTACCTATTTATATTACAATATTTATTGGTTACTTAGCAGGAAAATATCTTAAAATTGATAGAAACACTATATCTCAAATACTTTTTTATATAGCTAATCCAATAGTGATTTTATATGGAGTCTCTCATACAGAAGTTAACTTAAAAGTAATTTCTCTGCCGATTTTGATATGGTTTATAGGTAGCACTATGTCCTTATCAGTGTATTATCTTTCTTCTTTTTTATTTAAGGATAACACAAGAAACATATTAGCATTTAGCTCGGGCAGCACAAGTATGGGTTATTTTGGCCTGCCGATTGCCATGGCTTTATTTGATGAAGATTCAGTATCTGTATATGTTGTTTGTTATATAGGAATGGCGCTATTTGAAAACAGCTTAGGATTTTACATAGCTGCAAATGGTATTTATACCGCAAAAGAATGCATATTAAAGTTGTTCAAACTTCCTTCGCTTTATGCGATGGTTCTGGGCTTCTTTTTAAGTATATACGATATACAAATACCTACTTTTTTAACAGATGTTATGATGAATATTAGAAGTACATTTGTCACATTAGGAATGGTGCTACTTGGAGTGAGCACTGCGAATATTGCAAGCTTTAAAATAGATTGGAAGCTTGCTTTGATCACTATTACAGCAAAGTACGTATTCTGGCCACTGTTTGTTTTAGGAATTGTCCTTTTAGACAAGCATGTTATAGGTATATACGATGAGAGCATATATAAAGCACTGATGTTGCTGGCTATTATTCCAGTTTCTGGGTCCAGTATAATACTTGCTAATATTTTGAATTATCAACCAGATAAAGCTACTCTGTTGCTTCTAATCAGTACTGCAGTGGGACTGTTTTATGTTCCACTAATAATATCATTATTTTTTACTAAACTTGTTCCTTTTTGATCAAAAAATTAAGCGCTTGCACAACCATTATTTGGGTAACAACACAAAACATTGATAAAACTTGAATTTATAGCTAAAGCAACTTCTACAATTTGGTAACCCGTCATCCCGCTACTAGTTAGCGCCGCGGCGGTAAATTGACCTTACCCAGAAAAAGTAGAGAGAAAGTTAAGACGTTTTTGGAGTAAAATAAAACGTTTTTTCAAAATATGACAAA
>NZ_JAPQLG010000114.1:0-10327 GCF_028982005.1 Wolbachia endosymbiont of Drosophila bocki
GATATACCTCTTTCTTAACTATGCTTATTTTACCTCATATTTTCGAGATCCTTAACAGGTTCTAAGAAAGAAACTTCTCATCAAGATAACTTAAGTATATACTAATTCTCTTATTTTTAAACGATTTCTCATCATGAATTGCACGATCAAAAACCTGAATTTGACTTGTTACAATGCTACAATTATTACTTGCAACTTCTAATACGCCACTATCAATTACAACCTTCTTTTCTGTTTGGTTACTCATTTTAACAGTAATCATACCAGGCAATAAATAAATTAAGTAAGGAGCATGGTGAGCTAAAATCATAAGCTCCCCTTCGAGCCCAGTTACTGAAAGAGAAACCACTCCACTGAATGAAATTTGATCATCAGGAGAGAAAAATTGCACTTTAAAAGTATTCATAATCTTTAACTTTTATTTAGCTTCAGCTTGTATTAATTCAGCCTTTTTTATTGCTTCATCTATATTCCCCACCATATAAAAAGCAGCCTCTGGTAAGTGATCATATTTGCCTTCAACAATCCCTTTAAAACTGGAAACAGTATCAGAAAGTGAAACAAATTTACCAGGCATGCCAGTAAATATTTCTGCAACGTGAAAAGGTTGAGAAAGAAATTTCTGAATCTTACGAGCCCTATCAACAATAATTTTATCTTCATCAGATAGCTCATCCATACCAAGTATTGCGATAATATCTTGCAGTGATTTATAAGTTTGCAATATACGTTTCACCTCAGAAGCTACCTTATAATGTTCTTCACCAATGATTTCAGCAGATAAAGACTGAGAAGTTGAATCAAGTGGATCAACAGCAGGGTATATTCCCATTTCAGCTATTTGCCTTGACAACACTGTGGTGGCATCAAGGTGAGAGAACGTAGTTGCTGGAGCTGGATCAGTTAAATCGTCCGCAGGAACATATATAGCTTGCACAGAAGTAATAGAGCCAGAAGTTGTTGAAGCTATTCTTTCTTGCATTGCACCCATATCAGTTGCAAGGGTTGGCTGATAACCAACAGCTGACGGTATTCTTCCAAGTAAAGCAGAAATTTCAGAACCAGCTTGTGTAAATCTAAAGATATTATCCACAAAAAATAGAACATCTTGGTTTTCACGGTCACGAAAATACTCTGCCATAGTAAGTGCTGTTAAAGCAACTCTAGCCCTTGCTCCAGGAGGCTCATTCATCTGACCATAAACCAAAACAGCTTGAGATTTTTCATGCTCATTTATATTTATTACATTTGAAGTGATCATCTCGTGATAAAGATCGTTACCTTCACGCGTTCTCTCCCCTACCCCAGCAAACACAGAAAATCCTTTATGAGCTTTTGCTATATTATTAATTAATTCCATTATTAGGACTGTTTTACCAACACCGGCTCCACCAAATAAGCCAATTTTTCCTCCTTTAAGATAAGGCGCAAGAAGATCTATAACTTTTATTCCCGTAACTAAAACTTCTTCCTGTATTCTCTGTTCAGTAAAACTTGGAGGTGCTCTGTGTATAGGCTCTAAGTTATATTTTCCCTTCAGTGGACCACACTCATCTATAAGCTCTCCAACAACATTAAAAATCCTTCCTAAAGTTGAACGCCCAATTGGCACCGATATTGGTGCACCTGTATCAACAAATTCATCCCCCCTTGACACGCCATCTGTGCTATCCATAGCAATACAACGAACTACATTGTCACCTATATGCTGCGAAACTTCTAAAACCAGCTCCTCATCCTTGTATTTTAGTTTGCTTTTTAAAGCATTAAATATTTTAGGCAATTCACCTTCAAATTTTATATCAACAACTGCTTGAGTTACCTTAATCGCTCTACCTATATTCATCTCTTTATTTTTATCACCTAACACTATAATTCCATAAAAGAACTTCTAAAGAAAGCAGATTTTATATTATTAATAGAAATTTTGCAACATTAAAACGCTTACTAGTTACGCTTCATTACAAACAATGCAAACGCATTTAATAGCCAAGTAATAATAAACAATACTAAACTAAGCGCATAAGCAGCAAGAGTTTGTACACTATTGAAATCCTGATCTCCGGTAAGTAATGTAGCGATCTGCACGGTAATGGTAGTAACTGAATTAAGAGGGTTAAAAGTCAAATTTGCGTTGATTCCCACAGCCATTAGCACAATCATTGTTTCACCTATCACTCTTGAAATTGACAATAAAATTGCACTTAAAATTGTAGGCATTGCATAAGGTATTGTTATATGCCATATAGTTTCCGCTGGAGTTGCACCAAGTGCCATGAAGCCATAACGCAAGCTTTTTGGAACAGATCTTATGGCATCTTCGAGTAAAGAAATAATAAAAGGAAGAATCATTATCCCAATCGATAAACCGGCAACTAAGGCACTTTCTGAGTGTATACTTAAACCAAAAAAATTTGCTACCTGCTTTATAAAGAAAGACAAAAACACAACCGCGAAATATCCATATACAACCGTAGGAATAGCAGACAAAACTTGCAAAGTTGTATTAACAATATAACGCACTTTCTCACTCGCATATTCACTAATATATATTGCAGAAAATAAACCAAGCGGAACGACAACTAACATTGCTATAATAGTTATAAGTAATGTACCAACTAAAAGCGGCGCTATACCAAAACATCCTATCTTCTCTTCATTGATAGTGACTACATTGTGGCCCCATTTCAAGCAAAACAAGAATTCTGAAATAGCTACTTTATTAAAAAAACTAATGGATTGAATAAAAATAGACAGCATTATAAATAAAGTGATAAAAAATGATATGGCCAAAGCCACAAATAACGAAAGTTTTATTATCTTATTTCTTTTATTTTTAAAGATAAAAGCAAGCATGAAAAAAAGTAACGCTATAGAAATAAAAGTTACAAAACAATTATTATAGAATACTAACAACCAAGTTAGCATCCATACACAACTAAGATATAGATAATATTTAACCTTATTTACTTCTTGAAACCTACTAAAACAAAACAAAAGGATCAGTAAGACAGGTATGACTATCACCGAATTCATTCTTCCATGCATCAAATTTTATTCTACGAAAATGTCATACAAGTTCACCATTATTTGACAATAAAGTAAAACAATTTAAAATAAATAATTATATTAATATAAAAACAATGAAGAGAACATTTCAACCAAAAAATTTGATAAGAAAGCGCAGACACGGATTTCGTTCACGTATGGCAACAAGAGCTGGAAGAAAAATCCTTAATAGGCGCCGTTCATTAGGGTGTAACAAATTATGCGCATAGTAAGTATAAAAAAAAAGATTTTTCTTCTGCTTTCAAAAATAAGTTAGCACTCAACAGTCTTTTTTATCGTGGGCTTTATATATCACTGTACGCTATAAAAGAAAGAGAACCTGAAAAGTACATTCATACCATTAGAGTAGGTCTGGCTATCAGTAAAAAAACCGGAAAAGCAGCAAAAAGAAATAAAATAAAAAGGCAACTACGAATGCTTGCTAAAATTAGCATTTTAAATATAAGTAATATAGGGCACTACTACATAATACTAACTCATAAAAACATTATGCAAGCAAGTTATAAAAACTTACAAAAAGATCTAACTATTTGCTTAAAAAAGATAAAATAAAAAAAATCTCAATTAAGGTATTTACAACTATATTTTTTATGATAATATAGGTAAAATTTTTAAAAATAGTTAATGGGTGTGGTGAATGGTAGAGCATATAAAAGAGGTAAATAACACAGGCTTTGGTCAGATGTATCAATTCTTATTTCTTCCTAAAGGAACAGGAACAGATTGGAGGTCAGCATTTCGCCAACAAGAAGAATTATTTAAAAAAGTGGGAGGTAATGTAATATTACCAGAAATCAGTAATTCTCCTTCAAAAGGGAGTCGATTAGGGGAAGTAGGAACAATGCTAAATAATGTAGAAAATGACCAAGAACATATAAGAAAAAAAAGATATCGTGGTTAAAGTAAAAACTTAAAGAATAGTAACAAAACAAGAAAGTTAAAATATAAGTATATCCACTGTCTAACTAACAAAGAAATTTTTATAAACTTGGCGGCGACCTACTCTCCCTTTTCAAGTACCATCAGCGCTAAAAAGTTTCACTTCCGAGTTCGAGATGAGATCGGGTGGTTCATTTTTGCTATAGCCACCAAGTCAATAAAAATTTCTAACTTAACAATTTTAACTTAATATTTAACACTGCATACACACATATAGAAAGCAAATAAATCAATCAGGCTATTAGTACTAGCTAGCTTCACATGTTACCATGCTTCCACACCTAGCCTATCAACGTGGTAGTCTTCCACGGCCTTAATTGGGAAATCTTTTTGAAGAGGGTTTCTTGCTTATATGCTTTCAGCAATTATCCCATCTATACATAGCCACCCAGCGATGCTATTGGCATAACAGCTGGTACACCAGAGGTATATCCATCTCGGTCCTCTCGTACTAGAGTCAGACCTTCTCAAATTTCCTTCACCCACGGCAGATAGAAACCGAACTGTCTCACGACGTTCTAAACCCAACTCACGTATCACTTTAATCGGCGAACAGCCGAACCCTTGGGACCTTCTTCAGCCCCAGGATGTGATGAGTCGACATCGAGGTGCCAAACGGTGCCGTCGCTATGAACGCTCGAACACCATCAGCCTGTTATCCCCGGCGTACCTTTTATCCGTTGAGCGATGACCCTTCCATACAGAATCACCGGATCACTATGACCGACTTTCGTCTCTGCTTGGCTTGTCAGCCTCGCAGTCAGGCAAGCTTATGCCATTATACTATCAAGCTGATTTCCGACCAGCTCTAGCTCACCTTCGCACGCCTCCGTTACTTTTTAGGAGGCGACCGCCCCAGTCAAACTACCCACCATACAATGTCCTAGTTCCAGATAATGAAACATAGTTAGATATCAAAAGTGCAAAGGGTGGTATCTCAAGGTTGACTCCATTATAGCTAGCGCCACAACTTCAAAGTCTCCCACCTATCCTGCACATCACACTTTTAATAGCAATGTAAAGCTATAGTAAAGGTGCACGGGGTCTCTTCGTCTAACCGCGGGTACCCCGCATCTGCACGGGGAATTCAATTTCGCTGAAGTGATGTTGGAGACAGTGGAGAAATCGTTACGCCATTCGTGCGGGTCGGAACTTACCCGACAAGGAATTTCGCTACCTTAGGACCGTCAGTGTTACGGCCGCCGTTTACTGGGGCTTCAATTCGGAGCTTGCACCCTTCCTATTAACCTTCCAGCACCGGGCAGGCGTCAGACCCTATACTTCCACTTACGTGTTTGCAGAGTCCTGTGTTTTTAGTAAACAGTCGCTACTCCCTATTTTGTGCCACCTACTCATAGTTGCCTAAAAGCAGGTTACCCTTCTTCCGAAGTTACAGGTATAATTTGCCGAGTTCCTTCAACATCATTCTTTCAACACCTTAGTATACTCTACTCATCCACCAGTGTCGGTTTGCGGTACGGCCTCATAAATATAAGTGCTATTTCCTGGAGCCTCTTTTGAGCATAGATCAATCCAATAAGATCTATACAAATACGAAACCCGTCACACTTAAGAGGTTTAGGAATATTAACCTAATTGCCATCGACTACTCCTTTACGGACTCGCCTTAGGAACCGACTAACCCTACGCAGATTAACTTAACGTAGGAACCCTTAGATTTTTGGTGAGAGTGTTTTTCACACTCTTTTACGCTACTTATGTCAGCATTCTCACTTCCGATATCTCCAGCAGTTTTCACAAACCACCTTCACAGACTTACGGAACGCTCCGCTACCGCGCCTATTGATCGAAATCGATAAGCACTCACATCTTCGGTATACAGCTTTAGCCCCGGTACATTTTCGGCGCAGAAAAACTTATTTAGACAAGTGAGCTGTTACGCTTTCTTTAAAGGATGGCTGCTTCCAAGCCAACCTCCTAGCTGTAATGGTTTTTCTACTTCCTTCCCCACTTAGCTGTAATTTTGGGACCTTAGACAGTGATCTGGGTTGTTTCCCTCTTCACCACGGACTTAGCACCCGTAGTGTGCCTGCTGTATAATTAATTGTTGGTATTCGGAGTTTAGTTAGATTTGGTAAGACGGTGAATCCCCCTAGTCTATCCAGTGCTCTACCCCCAACAACATACATACAACGCTCTACCTAAATAGATTTCGCGGAGAACCAGCTATTTCCAAGTTTGATTGGCCTTTCACCCCTAATCACAACTCATCCAATAATGTTGCAACATTAACTGGTTCGATCCTCCAGTGTGCTTTACCACACCTTCAATCTGGTCATGACTAGATCACTTGGTTTCGGGTCTAATCCATAAAACTAAAACGCCCTATTCAGACTTGCTTTCGCTACGCCTACACCTAACGGCTTAAGCTTGCTTCATAGATTAACTCGCTGACCCATTATGCAAAAGGTACGCTGTCACTCTAAATATCAATAAATTGATATAGAGCTCCAACTGTTTGTAAGCACTTGATTTCAGATTCTATTTCACTCCCCTCCCGGGGTTCTTTTCACCTTTCCCTCACGGTACTTGTTCACTATCGGTCGTTAAGGAGTATTTAGGCTTGGAGGATGGTCCCCCCATATTCAAACAGGATTTCACGTGCCCCGCTCTACTCAAGGATTTAAAAACTTTCTACTTATACAGGACTATCACCTTCTATGGTTACCATTTCCAGAGTATTCTAATTCTTATTCTTAAATCACTAGCCTTTTCCGCTTTCGCTCGTCACTACCAACAGAATCTCGGTTGATTTCTTTTCCTTTGGCTACTTAGATATTTCAGTTCACCAAGTTTGCTTTACATACTTAGTACGTAATAACTAGCTAAACTAGTTGGGTTTCCCCATTCGGAAATCTGCGGATCAAAATTTGTTGACAATTCCCCACAGCTTATCGCAGCCTGCCACGTCCTTCATCGCCTCTTAACGCCAAGGCATCCATCAAGCGCTCTTAATAATTTATTTATCCGACTATATGCAGAATATGCAGAGTTAAATATTATTAAAATTGAATTGAGATCAAATTAATCTCTACCATAAAACTTGTCAAACATCTAAAAACTAAATCAATCTTTTATATATTATAACCTAATAAATAATATGTCAACGCCTTTTTGCACAAAACATTTACTTATATTATCAACAACAATATACTAGCAATCCTAAACAGTATAATCTGAGAAATATGTGGTAAACTTATGTATACAGTAAAAATTAATAAAAAAGATATTTTGTAAGATAAAATGTGTTAAAATCAATTGCCTAAAAATGATAATAAACATTCGGAGTATTTCTAACGTATGAAAAGTAATCTCTCTTTTATAAAAAACGTTGCTTTAAATTGTATGTCTAAGCTCATTGGCGTATTAAATATTAAGAAAGTAAAACACTTCATTGTGAATAAATATAATACTCTTCATAAAGAAATGACAGTGCTTCTTAAAAAATCTAAGAACCTGTTAAACACCAACATTGAAATCGGTTTATATCACTTTTATAAAGGTAGCATATCAGATGCAAAGTTACGATTTTGGTTAATTAGCATATTTTACCCCCATTTACCTATAGTCTGGTATAACATCGGAAGGTGTCATTTTGCGGCAGGGAATACTAACAAAGCTTATAATTATTTAACAAGGACACTAAAATTAGATAATGACCACGAGGAGGCGTCTTACTATATAAAAAAAATGACAAACTCAGCGCTTATTACAGAATTGCCAAAAAACCTCATAAGACAATATTTTGATTACACAGGTGAATATTTTGTTGAGCATTGGTTGATTGCCAAACAATATAGAGGGCATGAACTTGTACACATGATAATTACAAAAATCTTCAACAACTCCACTTCTGAGCTCAATATACTTGACCTTGGTTGTGGGACTGGAATATGTGGTCATTTCTTAAAAATAAATAGTATTGGAAACCACATAACAGGAATTGATATTTCAAGTAGAATGCTAAATATCGCAAGAGGATGCTTTATAAAAGGTAAGCCTGTTTACAATGAATTAATACATATGGAAATGAAAGAGTTTCTTAAACAAGAGAAAAACCAGCAGTATGATGTAATTATCTTTGCTGAAGTGCTACATTATCTACATGACTTTCAAGAAGAATTGAAATTAGCAAAAAGATCTACGAGCAAAAAAGGAGTTATTGTATGTTTAATAAGAAGAAAGGAAGGTGAAGGTATTGACTTTGTAAATAAAGGAGACTATTTTCGTCACTCAGAAAGTTATGTTCAACATGTTGCAAAAGAAATAAATATGCAAATAAGTTATATGAGTTACTGTAAAATACATGGCAGTCAGGTTGACGGTATCTTGTTTGCATTACAGCATCAACAAGAAAATCCGAAAAACCTAACTTAAAAATCGCTCAAAATGACTTTTAAGTATCTATATATAATAAAAGAATAAAAGGAATTTTATGAATAACATTACCATTAATTACGCAAAGGACAGCAAATTAACCGACTTTGGAAAAGCAGTTCTATCAGACAGGTATTTAATAGAAAATGAAAGTTATCAAGACCTCTTTGCACGTATTGCTAATTACTATTCTGATAATAAAGAACATGCGCAGCGTCTTTATGACTACATGAGCAACTTGTGGTTCATGCCTTCAACACCAATACTCAGCAATGGTGGCACTAAGAGAGGGTTACCTATCTCTTGCTTTCTTAATGAAACCGAAGACAGCTTGCAGGGAATAGTTGATCTATGGAATGAAAATGTTTGGCTTGCTGCACGTGGTGGTGGAATAGGTAGTTATTGGGGAAATTTACGCTCAATAGGCGAAAGCGTAAAGGGTAGCGGCAAAACATCAGGAATTGTTCCATTTATTGTAGTGCAAAATGCTCTAACACTTGCAATTAGTCAGGGATCCTTAAGGCGAGGAAGTTCAGCAGTTTATCTTCCTGTATCTCATCCGGAGATAGAAGAGTTTCTGGATTTACGCAAGCCAACAGGCGGTGACCCAAATCGCAAAGCGTTAAATATACATCATGCTGTAATAGTAACAGATAAATTTATGCAGGCTGTTGAGAATGATCAAGAATGGAATTTAATAAGCCCTCACAACAATAAGGTTATTTCAACTGTAAAAGCGCGGGATATATGGATCAAAATATTAACAGCAAGAGTTGAAACTGGAGAACCTTACATTATTTTCCTTGATGCAACAAATAACAATAAGCCAGAATCTTACAAAAAGCTCAACTTAGACATCAAGATGTCAAATCTATGCAGTGAAATAACTTTAACCACAGGTTATGATCACCTGAATAAGTCACGCACTGCTGTGTGTTGTCTATCATCCGTAAACCTTGAGTACTACGAAGAATGGAAAGACAATAAACTCTTCATAGAAGATATAATGCGCTTTCTTGATAATGTATTGGAAGATTTCATAAATAAAGCACCGAATGAAATGCAGCGAGCAAAATATTCTGCAATAAGAGAACGCAGTATTGGTCTTGGTGTGATGGGCCTTCATTCGTTTTTACAAAGCAAAATGGTTCCTTTTGAATCAGTAACAGCACAACAATGGAATAAAAAAATATTTAAGTATTTACGCGAGCAAGCAGATATAGTTTCTAAAAAATTAGCAGAAGAAAGGGGAGCATGTTCTGATGCCAAAGAAGTTGATCTAATGGAAAGGTTTACACACAAATTCGCTATTGCTCCTACTGCCTCGATCTCCATTATTGCAGGTAATACCTCCCCTGGAATAGAACCATACGCAGCAAACGTATTCATACAAAAGACACTTACAGGTTCATTTGTAGTGCGAAATAAATTCTTGCAAAAACTATTAGCAGAAAAAAATCAAGACAATGATAAAATATGGTCTTCAATTTCAACAAACGAGGGTTCCGTTCAGCATTTAGATTTTCTTAGTGAGCATGAAAAATTGACATTTAAAACAGCGTACGAGCTTGACCAAAGATGGATTATAGAACATGCAAGTAATAGAACTTCGTATATTTGTCAATCTCAATCAGTAAATCTGTTCTTACCTGCCAACGTACATAAACGTTACTTGCACAAAATACACATGCTTGCTTGGAAAAAAGGATTGAAGAGCTTATATTACTGCAGATCACAATCAATGCAGAGAGCCGATAAGGTCTCGCATGACATATTCAAAAAAAATGAAATATTGCAACAAAAAACAGATATTGACTACGATGAATGTCTGTCATGCCAATAGCGGCCTTACTCAGAACCTGTTTAAAATCTTCGTAATAGGAGAGAAATGAAGGAAAGGACAATCATTTGCAAGCTGGTG
>NZ_JAPQLG010000115.1:0-638 GCF_028982005.1 Wolbachia endosymbiont of Drosophila bocki
ATCCTCCAAAATTTTATTTTACCCAAAAAAACTCTTTTCTTTCTCTCCACTTTTTCTGGGTAAGGTCAGTCTTTAGGCACCCAAACAAAGGGAAATGCTGGATAAAAAGAAAATACTTTAAAAAGTATAATAACGATAACTGGCGTTTTATTACAAGTAACAAGATACATCTTATTATACACAGCGATCATGTTATTAAACGACATATCAAAGTGCAAAAAACCAGATCTCCATATGATGGTGATTGGGTTTATTGGGGTAAACGTCTGAGAAAAATACCATATAAGCCATCAAGAGTAATAAAACTATTGAAGTTACAACAAAGTAAATGTGATAATTGTAGACTATGGTTTAAAAGTGATGATACAATAGAAATACATCACAAAAACCGGAATAGACGAAACAATATGATCAAAAACTTGTCTTTGTTACATGGACATTGTCACGATGAATTACACAGGAGGTGTGCATGACAAGCACCAAATTAGAGAGAAGCCGTATGAGGCACAAAGTCTCACGTACGGTTTTGAAGTCGAGTGAGGAGGGGCGACCTTCTTCACTTAGAACTTGTTAAGGATCTCGAAAATATGAGGTAAAATAAGCATAGTTAAGAAAGAGGTATATCTATGCAAAAAAGC
>NZ_JAPQLG010000116.1:0-1567 GCF_028982005.1 Wolbachia endosymbiont of Drosophila bocki
GATATTCTCCATCTTTTTTATCTTTAATCCATCATAGCTAGCGATGCAACAAAGCCCACTGGAATCCAGCCTTTATTATGCAGCCACTTGGTTGAAATTAAGTCTTCTAGATCCCAGTGTCAGCTACTTGGATGACAGGAGAAGGAAGCACTGGAATTGGGATGGAAAAGGCTATTTGTGTTATGCCAATGAGTGATAGAAAGTTCTGCAAGAAGTCATTAATTGCAAAAATTTAATATAAGTGGTAAAGTAGAACCACTGAATAAAGAACATATGTTAATTAATACAACGTCGGAGCTGGAGGACATATGTGAGGGGTTGATAGCAAAAAAGCCGAAATTTATAGCAGTTGACACGGAGTTCATTAGAAATAATTTAATCTACTACCCAAAATTATCGTTAATTCAAATTTCTTACGGAGAGAAGAGTTTTATTGTAGACGCATTAGTGCCAGAAATTGATTTATCATTCATTAAGAAAATAATGCTAAATCAGGGGATAACCAAAGTGTTTCATAGCTGCCGGCAGGATATAGAATCCTTACTCACTGTGTTTAAATGTATTCCTACTCCCATTTTTGATACCCAAGTTGCTGCTATGTTTTGTCATTATTATCATGACTTTATTGGTTACTCAAAAGTAGTGGAGCAATATCAAGGAATAGCACTGGATAAAATTAAAGCTAAAAATTCAGACTGGTTAAGGCGTCCGTTGTCCGAAGATCAGTTAGATTATGCAGTAAACGACGTGGTACACCTATATGACCTATACCAAATATTGTGCAATAAACTTGAAGAAAATAATAGGATGGGTTGGTTTCAAGAAGAGATGGAATCAATAGTTGATATAAATAAGTATTTACATAGCCCAAAAGATGCATGGAAGAGGATTAAATTTAATTATGAAGTAAATCCAAGATTGATACTAACTGTTAAAGCAGTTAGTGAGTGGCAAGAAACCTTAGCACAGCGCTATAATATGAACCGTAATAAAATAATCAATAATGCTGTAATAGCTGATTTTATTGAAAAAAATGTAGAGCATGTTGATGAGATTTTAGATGATCTCAAGAGGAATACAAAAAATATAAAAGATGCGGATTTACTAGAGTTTGTGAATATTTTTAATGAAAATGAGAGAAATTGGATGCAGCAAAACAACACCTTATCGAGTAATTATGACAAATCTGTACTTGATATACTCTCAATTATTTTAGATAGTAAATGTAAAGAAAGTAACATATCAAGGAAATTAGTTTCTTCAAAAGATGAGTTAACCGGGTCAATATCTAGACAGACAGATAAATTATTCAAGGGATGGAGATATGATTTTTTTGGCAGGTCAGTTGAATCATTTTTGAACACAAGCTCAAAATTTGAGATTTCAGCAGTGAAATCCGCAAATAATATAACCAAAATTCAGAGTAATTTAGTGGAGAATAACTGTTGCTAAAGTAACTTAGATTTATCGACAATCGTCATCCCGCTACGTGTTAGTGGCTAAGAACCTGTTAAGGATCTCGAAAATATGAGGTAAAATAAGCATAGTTAAGAAAGAGGTATATCTA
>NZ_JAPQLG010000117.1:0-12545 GCF_028982005.1 Wolbachia endosymbiont of Drosophila bocki
CTCCCTTTGAGGTATTTTAGCTCTAATGCCTCACATCATAAAGATACAAGTGTCACGCACTGGCATGACACCCTTTTGGATAGAAACCAGTGTCAGGTACTCGGATGACACCATTTACAACCACTCTCCTACCCTTTCTAGCTGTTTATAGCTGTTAAATCTCAGGAATTTATCAAAATATGGAGAGGCAATAAAGGGTGTGGAATTACTTAAATAGTTAGATAAAAAACCAGGCAGATCATTTTTTAATTCTTGCATTTTGTATCTATAATTTTGTATAGAAATAACTTTTATTTTATCATAATCAAGTTTCCAATAAGCAAGTTCTGAGACTTCTCTTTTTGTTATATGTTCTACCGCTAAGGCTTGTAAAATTAATTGCGGAAAAAACCCCGACATCACTTCTTCATTGGAAGGTGGTGAACCAAGTTTATAGTCTATAATTGCTACTTGCCCACTTGATAGATACTCAACTCTATCACATCTTGCTGTCAGTGAAATTTCTTGTGGCTTATTTGTCATCCAAGCAGTTTCATACTGATCACAAGAACCAGTGTCACACGCTGGAATATGAAATATCGGACAGGAAAAGTTCTTTTCCAACTCAACATAATTGCTTCGAGTTTCATCAAATTCGACAAAAGATTGAATTATCTTTTGTAGTCTTACCCACCACATATTTGAAAAATTAAACTGACTAGTCGAGAATGCTTCTCGTGCAATGCTCATTGGAGATTTTTTGTTGCGCAAATATCTTGCAAGAATGTTGTGTACCATAGTGCCAAATTCCAATATCGATGGCTTAAAATTCAAGTCCCTTAATTGTTTAAGGCCCAGTATATACTCAACGTAAAATGAATAAGGATTACGAATTAGCTTTTCTATTGCACTGCAAGACATCACCTGCATTTTTTCTTTTCTAACTTCGGTTTGAGGTTTTGGCATAGGCTGAGTACATGGAACAGTACATTCAGGCGTATTTAATATCCTTAGCCAATCGCGATAAGGATATTTTGACCCCTGCAACAGAATTTCCAAACGCTGCAATAGCATTGGTTTTCTATGGCTTAGCGATCTTGTAATATAAACCTTACTTGCACAAAACAAATCGTGTAAAGTATAAAAAAAATACCCCTGCTCTTCTTGCGCAGAAGGAAGATTAAATTTTTCTCTCGTAAGTGCATTCAAAAGCGGACTTTGAAAGCTTGGCGCTTCATTAAATCCAGCAAGTATCACAACTTTGTTGTGATATAAGCTGAATTTATTCAAGTCACTTGCTACAGAGAAAAACTCTTTCTCTAAAAATAAGGTCAGAATTTGGCTATATAACTCTAAGGAGCATTTAATTTCTACACCCTCACATGCATTTGAAAAATTACAGGTAAAATTACCTATTTCACTATTTAGCTCTGAAAAATTTATACCAGATAATATATTAATACACTGCAAATGAGTTGCTACCACATCGAAAATAGAGCAATTTATAGAGCGAAGTAAAGGATTAAATATAACCTCTAACTTACTGATAATAAGTAATATATCTTCTTTGTATTTTAGCTTTTTATGGGCATTGATAGCATTTATAATATCGCTCAGGCCATTTGTACTAAAGTTGCGTAATACCTCTATTTCAAATTCAGATAAAATCCGAGTGTACTCTTCTTGAGTGTAACCAAAAGTCACTAGCCTATGTTTAAGGAGCGAAAGTAATGACACACTGCTCCAATTTGAGGTCAAAACTTCGATACTATAAAGCAGAAGCGTTATATAAGGGTAATTTTCCGGTATGGCACTGTGTTGCCTTGATAAACATGCTATACGAGCTGCAAGTAATTTATCAAAGACGACCAAAGAAATGTTTTCATAACCTTCATTTTCTATAATTAATGATGTCACTTGTGCTTCTTCCTCTCTGGAATCACAAGTGATGACTTCAATATTGCCAACATGTCCACTACTAACTTTGCTTAGATCGGCAGTTGTATCAAAGACGTAATCTAGATATTCCTCAGGACTTCCTGTTATTCCAGCCCTTTCTTCTGTCATCCAAGTAGCTGACACTGGGATCCAGTTTTCATTATACAGCCACCTGGTGCGTTCATTTAAAGTTAAGTTTTCTGGATCCCAGTGTCTGGGCACTGGGATGACACCAGAACACGCTTCTGGCAGAAAACTAACATCCCTTCTATCCACTTTTAAATAATCGAGTAGATCTTTCAGGTAATATTGATAGTGTTTTTTATCAAGCAATTTCCAGTCTTTCTCTTTAATTTTCAAATTCAGGTTAGGCAAAATTATTTTTCCAAATGGCAGATCATATATAGCCTTAATTAACGACTTATCCTTTCCAATTCCAACAAAGATTATATATTGGTCTTTTTGTAAAGAGGTTATCATACTGTTTATGTAATCACTCTTATGTTCTAATATATCTACTACTCCTAAATCTTTTAAAATTTTATTCCATGTTTCAATAAGTAAATTTATGAAACTTTCTATTTTTTTTGAATGTTCATCGAACTCTGCCATTTGGGTATACTGAATTTTATCAAGCAATGATGGCAGGCTATAAGCTAAATCAATTGGAAAATTATCATTATTTTTTCTATTCCACTCCAATATGAATTGAATGAGTAGCAGCGTCCTTTTTGTTGGCTTGATAACTTTGACTCTATCAAGATTTAATATTAAATCTTCCTCATCGATGTTCTCTAGCGAAACTATCTCTGGCAAAATTATGCATTTTTTAGCGTTATAATTCTTGAATGCACTCAGCAGCGCTATCACATCCCTCTTGCAAGGAAGTATGATCTTTACTTCAGGGATTTTTTCTCTTTCATATTCAGAAAATATATGCTGAACCAGCACATCGAAAAGGGATTCATCCACATTAACGGTAAAAACTCTTCCCACTAACAGTAACAATTAATACAATACTTTTATTGTATAGAAATTATTCAAAATATAAACGTGCTTGTATGCTATTATATATTAAAATCTTTTATAACATTACATGACAAACATCAGAATAGAAGTTTTAAATAAATGTGAGCAAGTTGGCTGCAGATGGTTAGTCAACGTTTACTTGATTTATATACACAAAGAATTACCAGCAAAATTATATGAAGAAATTTGTGGGCTATTTTATAATAAAGTCATACAAGACTGCCGTTATTATTCCTACAACGAAAACCTTGAAGAAGTTCAATATGACTTCATAGAACCACAAGCTGAGTGGGGCTTGGAGATAAGCTTTTTACCTGGCATGACCGACAATGTAGGCAACACAGCGAAACAAATTGTTAGAGAATATTTAATAAACAAGGACTACATTGATGAAAATGTTTATATCAAAACAAGAAGTTCAAAATTGATTCTAAGTCAAGGGAATTTGCCAACTGAAGATGATATAAAACAAGAATTCAATCCTATCACTGAGTATTGCACGCTTATCTGTAAAAACTATAGCTGGAAATATTATGGTAAATCGAATACCCCACCTGGTGTCATCCCAGTGCCCAGACACTGGGATCCAGAAAATTTCAAGCAATTGTATAATGAAAACTGGATTCCAGTGTCAAGCACTGGAATGACAGGGGGGGAAACAGGAATGACAGAAGGGAGAGCTGGAGATACCCACCCCTGTGTCATTCCAGCGCGTGACCAGGAAAAAGAAAATGGATCCCAGTGTCGGAGCACTGGGATGACAAGAGAGGGCACTGGGATGACAGAAAAAAAAGCTGGAATGACAGGAGAAAGCACTGGAGTGATATCAAGTAGTAATGGAGCTAAATCTGTTGATTTAAATGTAAGTGACCAAGAACTTGAGAAAATCAGCAGAGATGGAATCGATGGTAACGGCACTTTAGGGCTCTCGCTGGCAGCAATGAGAGCTATAAAGGATTACTTTAAAAAACTTAATAGAAATCCATATGATATTGAACTTGAGTCCCTAGCACAAACTTGGTCTGAACATTGTAAGCACAACATTTTCTGCTCTCCTATTGATGAAATAAAAGATGGCTTATATGCACATTACATTAAGCGTGCAACGCGTGAGATAAATTCTGACATATGCGTGTCAGTTTTCTCCGACAATGCCGGAGGAATAATTTTTGATGACGATTACTTAATCGTAGATAAAGTTGAAACTCACAATAGCCCTTCAGCTCTTGATCCATTTGGTGGAGCAATGACTGGAGTGCTTGGAGTAAATCGTGATATAGTTGGTTTCGGTAAAGGCGCAGAGCCTATAATGAATACCTATTACTTTTGCTTTGCCAAAGGAGCAAAAGGCAAGTTTTATAGGGATAAAGAGCGCACTGATGAGATCTTACCGCCAAAATATATAATGAAAGAAGTGATTCACGGTGTTAATGTTGCTGGTAATTGCTCTGGTATTCCAACACAACTTGGATCGGTATATTTTGACGATAGATTTTGTGGAAAGCCGTTAGTCTTTGTTGGCAGTGTCGGAATTATTCCACGCAACATAAATAACGCACCTTCACACATCAAAGGGCCTAAAAACGGCGATAAAATCGTAATTATTGGCGGAAGAGTTGGAAGGGACGGAATTCACGGTGCAACGTTTTCCTCAGAGGCTTTGTCGGGAAACAGCCCTTCAACAATTGTGCAAATTGGTGACCCTATAACACAAAAAAAATTATCCAACGCCGCCTTGGAAGCAAGAGATCTTGATCTTTATAATGCAATAACGGATAATGGAGCAGGCGGTCTATCATCATCTATTGGTGAAATGGGAAAAGACGGATTTGAAGTTGATTTGAGCAAGGTTCTCCTTAAAAACGATGGTATGGCTCCGTGGGAAATATGGATATCAGAATCACAAGAGAGAATGACCTTAGCAGTGCCAGAAGAAAATCTCCCTATGTTTAAGCAAATCATGAAAAAACATGATGTGGAGGTTTGTGTGATTGGAGAGTTCAATGGGAGTGGTAAAGCTGTTGTTAAATGTCCTAAAGGGAAAGTAATAATGGATATCGGAACTGAATTTCTGCATGATGGTAATCCTAAAGTGCATTTACAGACAAAGCCGTGGTCTAAGGAGTCTGCTGTATCCTTTCCTGTCATCCCAGTGCTTGACACTGGGATCCAGCAGGTAAAGCCTGCAAACATTTTACGCCAAAACTCATCTAATGGTGGAATTGAATGTGAAATGGATTCCAGTGTCAGCTACTTGCATGACACCCTTTGCGTGTCAGCTACTTGCATGACATCAAGCCAAGAAACTGAACTAAAAGAAATGCTGAGCAGACCAAACATTTGCAGCAAAGAGTTCATAGTGGTGCAATATGATCATGAGGTTCAAGGATCGTCAGTGTTAAAACCACTGCAAGGCAAGGGAAGAATGTGCAGCGAAGCTATTGTCTCAAGGCCTGTTCTTTCTTCAAATAAAGGTGTTGTAAAATCGCAAGGATTTGGCTCAAGTTATGGAGAAATTGACACCTACCACATGGCAGCATGTGCAATTGACACCGCGATACGCAACTATGTAGCCGCAGGAGGAAATATAAATCATCTAGCGTTGCTCGACAATTTTTGCTGGTGTGATGCTTATAATCCAGAAAGGCTATGGCAGCTAAAGAGAGCTGCAGAGGCTTGTTACGACTTTGCAACTGCATTTAAAACACCATTCATATCCGGAAAAGACAGTATGTTCAATGACTTCAAGGGATATGATGAAAATGGCGAGAAAGTGATAATCTCTGCACCACCTTCATTACTCATCTCAGCAATTGGAATTATAGAAAATATTGAAAATGCGGTATCGCTTGATGTAAAAATGCCAGGGGACTTGATATATGTGCTTGGAGAAACACTTGATGAACTTGGTAGATCTGAATATCAGTTATATGGTGGAATAGGTAATAACAACGTACCAAAAGTTGATGCAAAGAGCGCTAGGAAGTTGTATGAGCGTTACAACCAGGCAATAAAAGATGGCATAATTGCCTCTGCAATTGCACCAAACTTAGGCGGATTAGTTATTGCTCTGGCAAAATCGCTAATTGCAGGAGACCTTGGTGCTGAAATCGATCTTTCACTAGTGCCAATAGGAAAAATACAAAATACAGACATAATAAACAAGATAATAATGTTTTCTGAATCGCAAAGTAGAATTTTGGTTACTATTGCACCACACAATCAGAAGAGGTTTGAAGAATTATTTGAAGGTGCAGTTTATTCATGTATTGGCAAAGTAACAGAGAAAAAGGTGCTAAACATAAAGGATGTTTTAAAAGTAGATCTGAAAGATGTGGCATGCTAATATAAAATATTTTTCTTATTATGCTAAATAACTCTTTTACTATATGTAATGTTTATTTAGAATGAATGTATGTTATTAATTTTGGGTAGGTAATTATGTCTATTTTATCGATACTCCTGTTTATCAGTCTTTCTTTACTCAACACTTCAAATAAATTGATGATATGTGCTGCCTTATTTGTGGGAGCTGCTTTAGTTGTAAATTCAATAGTTGAATTTTATGGCAAAAGTAAAGCTACGTACAGTTTAATAGTGTGTACAGTGCTATGTTGTGTTTTTAAATGGCAAAGTTTTAGTTTGATGATATTGATTTCATATACTGCAATTTTAGTCTCTCTTCTCTCAAGCATAATTATTTTTGAAAAATTGAAGTCCAAGTTGAATTTTCATATGGCAAATTTCATTACTTTAATTATAGCATCAGTGGTTGATAGTGCCGTTGTATGTGTTGGATTACTATACAAATTTTCTGCAGGTAAATGCCTACCAGTATATACTAGAGACTTAATTTTTAAGTTTTCTTATGCGTCAGTATTGAGCATCTGTTTGTTTGTAGGAATGTATTTATTTTGCTTGGCAAACAAGAAGTATTTTAAGATTTCCACGTAACCTGTTTTCTGATATAGCTAAACTGACTTTGGGTCCTAGGGGTGTATTTGGTGCGTAGCAACAGTTTAGAATTTATAGGTGGCCTAAACCCACAACTGTACAAACATTATGATTTGAGCCTATCAGGGGGGTGTCATTCCAGTCTGGAATCCAGAAAAAAGAATGGTGTCATCCCAGTGCTTGACACATAGCTGTACGAACATTCATTTTTGAAGGTAAATTGCACAGCAAATGGTGTCATTCCAGTCTAGAATCCAGAAATTTTGCTTATAACTGGGCTGATGAGCTAAAGGTAGTTGTCTTACGCTAAAACAAACGTTTTTAATTAAGTTGCATAGAACCAGTGTCTGGGCACTGGCCCACTGGTGGGAATTGCTCCTAAACTACAACGTTCGTACAGCTATGTGCTTGACACTGGGATGACATCATAGGGGCACTGGCCTACTTAACCGTCATACCGTCGCGGTATCTCAGCCGCTAACAAGTAGCGGAATGACGATTTATCAAACGCTGCTTAATTTTCCGTAACAGTTGAAAAAATCAATAGAAAATCAATATATCACTATAAATTCACGTATTTTGAGGCTATAATGGTTAATACGCTATATGGTATAATATGGACGATTTTATCAGAGTTAAGGGCGCAAGGGAACATAATCTGCAAGGTGTAGACGTCAATATACCGAAAAATAAGCTAGTTGTCATAACTGGGCTAAGTGGTTCTGGCAAGTCTAGCCTTGCATTTGATACGATTTATGCAGAAGGCCAACGCCGGTACGTTGAAAGCCTGTCAGCTTACGCGCGTCAATTTCTCAACATTCAGGATAAACCAGATGTTGAGTCGATTACAGGTCTCTCTCCTGCAATATCTATCAACCAGAAATCGATCTCAAAAAATCCAAGGTCAACAGTTGGAACTGTTACCGAAATTTACGATTACTTGCGCTTAGTATATGCACGAATAGGAGTTCCTTATTCACCTGCAACTGGATTACCAATAACAAAACAAACGGTGTCTCAAATTGTAGATACTATAATTGCGTTACCTTTGGAAACTAAGATATATATACTTGCCCCTGTTGTGCGTGGTAGAAAGGGAGAACATCTTAAAGAGATATTGGAAATTAAGAGACAAGGTTACGTAAGGTTCAAAATAGATGGTGAAGTGTACAATGTAGATGACTTGCCTAAACTCGATAAGAACAAGAAACACGACGTTTTTGTGGTTGCAGATAGAATATCAATATTGGGCGATATAGGAAATCGACTGCCAAGTAGTATAGAATCCGCACTAAAACTTGGTAATGGTCTAATGTATGTAGAAATAGTAAACCTACCTGACAACCATAATTCCGAGTATAAAAATGGTCAAATTCTGACTTTTTCAGAGAATTTTGCATGCCCCGAGTCTGGTTTCACTCTTGAGGAAATAGAACCAAGATTATTTTCTTTTAACAGCCCTTACGGTGCATGTGGTTCGTGTAACGGGCTTGGTAAAAAGCTGGCTATTGGTGTGAAGCTGATAGTGCCAGATGAAACTCTTTCAATATCTGAAGGCGCTTTAAAGCCAGTGGGATCAATGTTCCGTCAAGTGCACACAGGTTATAGATTTTTAAAAAGTGCAATTCTATCACTGGCTGAAAATTGTAAATTTAGCCTTGATGTTCCGTGGAAGAACATAGATCAAGAAGTAAAAGATATGATACTCTTTGGCTTCGGTAAATTTCAAGGTTTGGTCAGTATCTTAGAAAACCAGATGGATTATGATGAAACGCTTGTTGAGCGATATTGCTCTGTTACTCACTGCAGAGAATGCACTGGCTATAGATTGAGAAAAGAAGCGCTTACAGTAAAAATTGATAGCAAACATATAGGTGAAATATCAGGGCTTAGTATCGATGAATCCCTTAAGTGGTTTGAAAATTTGCCAGACAAGCTCACAGAACAACAGAAGCAAATCTCAAATAAAATACTAAGTGAAATAATCAAGAGGCTAACATTTTTAAAGAATGTAGGGTTGAATTACCTAACGCTTGATCGAGAATCTAGCACTCTCTCTGGCGGCGAGAGTCAGAGGATCAGACTTGCTTCACAAATTGGCTCTGGTTTAACAGGAGTGCTGTACGTGCTTGATGAACCCTCGATAGGCCTTCATCAATGCGATAATGATCGGTTAATTGCTACACTGAAAAACTTGAGAGACACGGGTAACACTGTAATCGTTGTTGAGCATGATGAAGATACAATAATGGCTGCTGATTATGCGATTGATATTGGTCCTGGAGCTGGCGTAAATGGTGGAAAAGTTGTTGCAGAAGGAACACCAGACCAGGTGCAAAGAAATTCGGGGAGCATAACAGGGCAATATTTGAGTGGAGAGAAAAAAATTTTAATTCCAAGGAGAAGAAAGCAAGCAACTCAGTTCATAAAAGTAATAAATGCATGTGAAAATAACTTAAAAAATGTGAACGTTAAATTTCCTATAGGGAATCTTATTTGTGTTACTGGAATATCAGGAGGGGGAAAATCAAGTTTAGTCATAGAAACGTTATATAAATATTCAGCACATAAGATACATCATTCGTCTGCAAGGTATGGTCAGTGTGATAGAATAGAAGGCCTTGAATATATAGATAAAGTTATAGAAGTTGATCAGTCGCCAATTGGTAGAACTCCTGCGTCAAATCCAGCAACATATGTTGGTATGTTCACTCATATAAGAAATTGGTTTGCAGGTCTTTCGGAGTCAAAAGCAAGGGGATATAATATAGGCCGGTTTTCATTTAATACCAGAGGGGGAAGGTGTGAGGCTTGTAAAGGTGATGGGCACTTAAAGATAGAGATGCATTTTCTACCGGACGTTTATGTGAAGTGTGAGCAGTGTAAAGGGCGAAGGTATAATCGGGAAACATTGGAAGTTACTTATAAAGAAAAATCAATCTCTGATGTCCTTGATATGACGATAGATCAAGCTTGTGATTTTTTTGAAAACCTTCCAATGGTAAAAGAAAAGTTGATTTCTTTGCAGGAAGTGGGGCTTGGCTATATAAAACTCGGACAGTCGTCAACAACGCTGTCTGGGGGTGAAGCACAACGAATAAAGCTGTCCAAGGAGCTATCAAAACGATTTACCGGAAGAACATTGTATATTCTTGATGAGCCAACAACTGGATTACACTTTGAAGATATAAATAACTTACTAAAAATACTCCATAGATTAGTCGATCTGGGAAACACTGTTATAGTTATCGAGCACAATTTGCACGTTATAAAAACTGCAGATTATATAATAGACATCGGACCAGAGGGCGGAATAAAAGGCGGAGAAGTGATTGCTACTGGAACTCCAGGAGAAGTGGCAAAAATTCCAGAAAGTGTTACAGGCAGGTATCTTAAAACGTATTTATTATAAACTATTTCTTAATTATATTAGGCTAGGTTGCATATTTATGATTTGGAGATAAGAATGTCAGTATATCGATACTTTAGAAGGTACGTTGAATATGGAGTTGTACCTGCTAAGAAAGCAGAAGATAACACACTAGTTCCAGAAAATAGTTTCTATAAATCTGTACGTTACGTTGATAATGTGCTAGGACCTGTGAAAGATGTAATTTGTGGAGTTGAGAGTAAAGACAATTATAACAAGTATTATCAAGATAATGATAAACGTGGGTCACAGGGCAGAGAAAGTGTATTCATTGTGTGCACTTGGTGCTATTTTAGCAGCCAACATAATATTGCAACCTTTATGTTTGATACTATAACTAAAGTGACTTAGGTTTACCGACGATTTGATAAACGACAAATTCGTCATCCCGCTGCTTGTTAGCGGGATCTAGAGATACCGCGGCGGTATGACGTAGGAAAACCTGACTTGCACTAGCTACAGCACTCAGCAGTGGCTCAGTTTGAACTATATTGAAATGAAATAAAAAGTGAAAGAGTGTAAGCTTAAGTTACTTTAGCTATACTATATAAATTATTTTATAATATATTTAATGAGTTGTGAACCTTCTCTTGCTAAAAAAAGCTACAAATCTCATATTTCCAAGCGTATGCGTAAGTTGCGAATGTATCATTGATGAAAATCTTAATCTGTGTAGTGAATGCAACAAAAAAATCAATTTTCTAACTAAGCATTACTGCAATGTTTGTGGCGTAGTAATCTCAGACAATACTTATACGTGTGGTAAGTGCATCATCAATCCTCCACCGTTTAAAGTATTAAGATCAGTTTTTGCTTATGATCAACATAGTAGAAACATGATTATAAATTTCAAATTTTTTGATAATTTGAATTACGTAAAAATCTATGCAAAGTGGATACACCAAGCTAATCAGGATACATTTCAGAACGCAGAGGTCATAATTCCTATACCGTTACATAAAATGCGCTTGTTTAAACGTAAATATAATCAAGCAGCGTTGCTTGCAAAAGAGTTGAGTAAGTTGTCCAATTTATCCTATACGCCATTTGCAATAAAACGCCTTCGCCATACTGTGCCTCAAGCTGGTCTTTCACTTAAACAGCGTGAAAAAAACTTAAAGAAGGCTTTTAAAATAAGCAACAAGAAAATTATCAAAAATAAAATCGTGATATTAGTTGATGATGTGGTAACAACCGGAGCAACTGTAAGATCTTGCTCTCAGGAAATTTTAAACTCCGGTGCAAAAGAAGTGAGAGTGCTATCACTTGCAAGAACGGTAAATGATTGTGAAACTATTACGTAAAAATCTTGACTTGTTTTTGTTTTATCTATAAAATAACTTATAGCAAATAGTTGTTGGAGAGCTTATGAGTATAAAAGAGCAAGAAATTGATGCCATATTCCAAGAAATAGAGCAAGAATCAAAAGAAAGTGACATAATTGAAGAAATTAAGCAAAAGCTGCTCGTATGTAACCAAGATACATACAATCAGTGGAAAAGACTTAATTTTCACATAGATCATTTATTTGAAATACGGCAAGAGATTACCCATGCTTCTAGGTATTATACTACTGCGTTAAATATTGCTGCTCATAAAGGCTTAGTAAAAACAGTAAGACGTCTACTGGAGAAAGGTGCAGAGGTTAGTACACGCGATGGTGGTAGACACACTGCTCTGCATTGTGCCGCTAACAGCGGTAATACGGAAATAATAGAATTACTACTGGAGCAAGGAGCATATATTCACTCATGTTCTAAACTTGGCTCAACACCGCTGCATTTTGCTGCTACTAATAATCATATAAATGCAGTGAGGTGCCTGTTAAATAAAGGAGCTAGTCCTTTAGCACTAGATAATAATAATTCCATTCCCAGTATGTTTGCTACAGACAAAGAGGTGATTGCTGTCTTGGAGAAAGCAGAAGAAGAGAAGCCTAAGGAAAATGCTGCAAAGGAGGCAGAGGAAAAAAAACATCAGGAAGAGGCTGCTGCTTTAAAGAAAGCAGAAGAAGAAAAACATAAGAGAGAAATGGAATGTAAGAAAAAAAGGCAAGCAAAAATGATTGCTGTAGGTGGTATTGCAACTGCATTGATAGTGGCGGGTATTGGATACATTGTTGAATTACCTATACTAGTATAGCCTTTCTTATAATAGTCCGAATGCGATAAGATATGTGTTTATGGCTATAGCAGGCCAGTAGCATATTACGGTC
>NZ_JAPQLG010000118.1:0-1828 GCF_028982005.1 Wolbachia endosymbiont of Drosophila bocki
TCAATAAGTTGCTTATAATCCTAATTATAGTTAGCCTTTCATAAGTAGCGATGCAACAAAGCCATTCCAGTGTCAAGCACTGGGATGACAGCAATCCTACGTCATACCGCGATTCATTCGCGGTATCTTAGTATAGATTCCGCTAACAAGTAGCGGAATGACGGTTTTTCAAATCGTCGATGAACCTAAGTCACTTTAGCTATAGTATCGGGAACGTAATTGCACATTGGTTTTACAAATTTGAAAATTAGTGTTAAATAAAAATATAAACGCAAAAGGAAAAGAAATGATTGAACTTAAAGGCCCAGAAATTTGTGCAGGCGGAAATAAGAAAAATTTGATTATTTTTTTACATGGTTGGGGCTCAAGTGGCGATAATTTCATTCACCTTGCTAAAGTTATGAGCAAGTTTTTACTGGGTTCATATTTTGTAGCACCCAATGCTCCGTTTAAGAGAGAAATAGGTGATGGTTATCAGTGGTTCAGCTTGGAAGATCGTAGTGAGGAAGCGCTATATAATGGAGTAAAAAATGCTACATCAATTGTAAATCATTTCATTGATACAAAATTAAAGGAGCTTAATTTAAAAGATACGCAACTTTCTTTAGTTGGATTTTCTCAAGGAGCAATGCTTGCAATACATACAGCTCTCACCCGCTCTCAATCCTGTGCATCAGTTGTTGCATACTCTGGTAGGTTTCTTTCACCTTCAAAAACTGCACCAGAGATCAAGTCAAAACCTAACATATGTGCTATCCATGGTGATGCTGACGACGTGGTACCTTTTTCGTCCCTCGACTTAGCGGTTAAAGCTCTGAAAGAAAATGGAGTAAATGTTGAAGGACACTCAATTCATGCATTAGGGCATATCATTAATGAAGAGGGAATAAAATTAGGAGTAGAATTTATCAAGAAGAATTTTAAAAATTAATTTTCATGCACTTGTTTTGCTTTGGTTATGGATATGTAGCTAAATTTTTATCGAAAAAATTACTGAACTTAGGTTGGAAAGTCAGTGGCACATCAAGAAGTAAAAATATACAAGATGTAATCCTCTTTAATTATGAGAAAGTTAGTCAAGATCTGCTTAAAAGCGCAACGCACGTTTTAATTTCTATTCCTCCAGATGGCGATGATGTTGTGGAGAGATACGGTGATTGCCTGCAAAATGTAAAATGGCTTGGTTATTTGTCTGCAACTAGCGTCTATGGTGATCACTCTGGTAATTGGGTGGATGAGGAATCTGAAACAAGACCTATAGAAATCAGAGGAGAAAAGCGCCTTAAATCTGAAAAGAAGTGGCTAAATAGCAAACTGCCTGTACATATTTTTCGTTTAGCTGGAATATACGGTCCTGGTAGGAACGTGTTAATTGACTTGCAGCTTGGCAAAGCAAGAAATGTGAAAAAAGAAGGGCATTTTTTTTCTCGTATTCACGTTGAAGATATATCGAATATTTTATTTTCTTCCATGCAAAACATAAAACCTGGTGAAATATACAATTGTGCAGACGATTTACCCACTACACAATCTGAAGTGATAATGTATGCAGCCAAACTTCTCAATGTTAGCCCTCCAGAGCCAATTGAGTTACCAGATTATGCACAGAGTTTTTATTTAGGATCAAAAAGAGTAAGTAATGTTAAAATTAAAAAAGATCTTAATGTCTCTCTAATTTATCCTAACTACAAGGTGGGATTAGAGAGTTTGCATGTAAAAAAAACTGAAATCACATCAGAATGATAGATAGGCTTATTGTCACTGCCATTAAGTTAAGGAAAGAATGGTTAAAAACTGAACTAAAAAGTCAGAAATAATTAAGGATTTA
>NZ_JAPQLG010000119.1:0-4851 GCF_028982005.1 Wolbachia endosymbiont of Drosophila bocki
CTTGCAAATGATTGTCCTTTCCTTCATTTCTCTCCTATTACGAAGATTTTAAACAGGTTCTAAGAAATTTATTTATTTATTTAAGTAATATTTAGGTCTATACTTTATTTTGATCGAGAAAAATCTTATGTATAAGACTTTAATCACGTGCTTTATTTTTCTAATTTGCTCCTTTACACAATCGTATGCGAATGATCTTGAAAAAACTGAAACTGAACTATATGAAGAAGCAGTTGAACTTTTTGACCAGAAAAAATATAAACAAGCTATTAGGGCATTTCAAAAGATAGAGGATTTGTACCCTTTCTCTTATTGGGCAAGGAAAGCAAAATTATTATCTGGGGTTTCTCACTATAATATGGGTAACTATAGAAGTGCTGCAAGTGATATGGATGATTATATATATGTTTATTCAAATGGTGAAGATTTACCATATGTATACTACTTAAGAGTATTATCTTATTACATGCAAATTAATAAAGTGCAACTTGGACAGCAAACTGCATATAAAACTTTAGAGCTAGCCACTGAGTGCATTAATCTCTTTCCAGGCAGCGAATATGTAGACGAGATGAAGGAAAAAGCAAAGCTAATCACAGAGCATATATCAACAAAAGAGTACTCTATCGGTAAATTTTACCTGAGGCGTGGTGAATATTTAGCAGCAATTAAGCGTTTCCAGAATATGGCAAGCTATAAGGATTCTAAATATTTTTCTAAGTCTATTAACCATTTAATAGCAGCCCATTCAGCTATTGGCCTTGACTTAGAAGCTAAGCAGTATGAAAGTATGTTATTAGCAGAAAACCTGCAAGATGCCAAGCCGGAGGCTTGAAAATTTGCTTTAGTCTTTTCTATGCTTTGATATATAATTAGGTTTTTAACTATTTGAATATGGCTGGTCATTCACAATTTTCAAATATAAAACATCGGAAAGGCGCTCAGGATGCAAAGCGCTCTCAAAAATTTACGAAGATGATTAGAGAAATAACAGTTGCTGCAAAGCAAGGGCTGCCCGATCCCGAACTCAACCCGCGCCTTCGCTCTGCTATATTTGCTGCACGCAAGGAAAATCTACCAAAAGATAAAATAGAAACAGCAATAAAAAATGCAACTGGTAACGTTGCTGGAGAAAATTACGAGGAAATACAATATGAAGGTCATGGGCCTTCTGGCACTGCACTCATTGTCCATGCCTTGACTAATAATCGCAACCGTACTGCTTCTGAGGTACGTTATATCTTTTCTCGTAAAGGTGGAAATTTAGGAGAAACAGGAAGTGTTAGTTACCTTTTCGATCATGTAGGCTTAATCGTCTATAAAGCAGAGGGTGTGAATTTTGATGATTTATTCAGTCATGGAATCGAATTAGAAGTATTGAATGTTGAGGAAAATGACAAAGAAGGATTACACGTTATAACTTGTGAAATAAAAGATTTTGGTAAAGTACGCGATGCCTTTTATGCAAAATTCGGAGAACCAGAACTTGCTCGTCTTTCACGGCAGCCAAAAGATCTGATTGAAATTAGCGATAAAGAGTTGATTGATAAATTATCTGCATTGGTTGAAGAGCTGGAAGATAATGATGATGTACAGTATGTGGAAGGTAATTTTACTTTTGTTGATAAGCTATGAGGCTGGTAATATTTGTATTGCTTTGTACTTTACCAGCATATGCTACTGAAACATCAACAGATCTTGCAGTGCTGTTCCAGTGTGTAGGGTGTCATCCCAGTGCCCAGACACTGGGATCCAGAAAAATTCAAGCACACTATGCAGCATTGTCGGTCAAAGAGCTGGATTCCAGTGTCAAGCACTGGAATGACACCGCCCGCAAATTGAAATGTTCGTACAGTTGTGTGCCTAGACACTGGGATCCAGAAAATTCAATTACAAATGAACACATCAAGCGATTGTATAATAAAAACTGGATTCCAGCGTCAAGCGCTGGAATGACAGGAGAGGATTTTGAGGTGACAGAAAGCAACCATGATAGAAGGTTATTATTCATATCCAGTACCATAAAATCTTCCTTTTTTGCCACGGGAATTGAGCAAGGGTTGGCGCCAAATACAGTGGTGAAATTGATCAACATATATAAAGATTTCGGTGTTGATTTTAAAAAAGACATTGTGCCGAAGAGTAAATTGGAGGTTCTTTTTGAGAGATTGCCTAATAATCAGAAGACTGAAGAAAAAATTTTATATGCTTCACTGACGATAAACAAGAAAGCTATTAGTTTATATCATTATAAATCGCAAGACGGCAAAGAAAGGTATTTTAATAAAGAAGGAATAAGCTTAGAAAATGGCGAAATTTTTGCAAATCCTTTAAATGGAGATTATCGCATATCCTCAAAATTTGGCAATAGAAAGCATCCTGTTCGCGGTAAAATTGCTTTTCACAAAGGAGTGGATTATGCAGCTAAACTTGGCACTCCCATATACGCTGCTGCAGAGGGTGTGATAGAATATATAGGAAAGAATGGTGGCTATGGAAATTACATCAAAATAAAACACAAAAATGAATATTCAACCTGTTATGCGCATATAAGTAGATTTAGTGGCGATATAAAGTTAGGCTCTAAAGTAAAGCAGGGGCAGGTCATCGCCTATGTTGGTAGCACTGGTGTTGCAACAGGCCCTCATTTACATTACGAAGTTATATATAACGGCAAACACATCGATCCGCTTACGATAGCGCATAAAACTGAAGTAAAATTGCCTGATCATGAATTAAGAGAGTTTAAACTATTTGTAAATAAGATAAATAAAACGATCAACAGAGAGAGTTCAAGTGAAAAAGAAGTTTAAAGACAATATGGATAAGAATACGATAAACGATAGAAATTTGAGTCAAATTCGGGCTTTTCCTGTACTAATAGCGCTAGGATTAATTTTATCGCTGCTTTTTTTGGCATATGACAACACAATTGCACTTGGAGTTGCTGCCGTTTCAATTTTGACTTTTCTTCAAGGATTTTTTATTAATGACCCTAATGAAGCAAGAGTGATAGAATTTTTTGGTCATTATACTGGAACTTATTTTAAGTCTGGAATATGTGTAACGCTTCCCTTTTCAAGCAAATATATAGTTTCCCTAAAATTTCAGAATATTAACACAGAAAAAATAAAAGTTAATGATGCAAATGGAAGTCCAATAGAGATTTCTGCAGTAATTGTTTGGAGAGTGAGCAGTCCTGCAAAGGCGTATTATAATGTTAACAACTATCACGAATTTGTTTTTGTACAGAGTGACTCGGTAATTAGAGAATTGGCGAGCAATTATCCGTATGATAGCGAAAGCGATGAGGAATCTTTACGTAAAAATTCTGATAAAATTTCAGATGAATTGCGGTCAATGTTACAACAAAGATTAGATATTGCAGGAATTGAGATTACAGAAGCAAGAATATCGCATTTGGCGTATTCGTCCGAGATTGCACAAGCAATGTTAAGGCGTCAACAAGCACATGCTATCGCTTCGGCAAGAAGGCATATAGTGCAAAATGCAATGGGAATTGTCGAGGAAGTAATAGCTCATTTTGAAAAAAACAAAAGCTTACAATTAGATGGCAAGCAAAAGGTTCAATTGATAAATAATTTGTTGGTTGCCCTAATCTCTGAGCAAGATGCACAACCGACGATTAGTTTAGATAATAATTAGCATAGAAGCCGATTGGGTTTCATAAATGCAAGTCACTATTAATTTCTTGATTAATAGACTAAATGATGTTATAAATTACACGCATTAGGGGTGCTCTAGAAAAGCTGAGAGTACATAAAGTACAACCCTTTGAACCTGATATTGTTAAAGCAAGCGTAGGAAAGTGTATGTATATAAATATTGAAGAATGCTTCGGCTTCGTTGCGTTAATTGCATCTCTAATTGGATTATCACCTCAAGTATATAAAGCATATATCACTAAAGTTACTCGTGATGTATCGATGTTAATGTTAGTAAACTATCTTATTTGTTCATTGTCTTGGATTGGCTATGGTCTTTACCAGAGCTCAATTTTTGTGGTGCTTAGCAATATTGCTGGATTAATGATTAGCATAATATCAATTATTCAAAAATGTTACTACGATGCAAAACCTGCACCATGATCATGTGCTGCACTGCAGTACACAACAACAATATCGTTCTATTGTAGTGCTAAATGGAAAAATACCGAGCTCATCGTTTTTTAAACGAGATATACCCATTATTGCTGTAGATGGAGGAGCAAACAAGCTTCTATCAATTGGCGTAAAACCTGATCTTGTAGTAGGAGATTTGGATAGCGTAAATCTGGATTTACGTGCTAATTTGAATACGATATATCTACCTGATCAAGATTATTGCGACTTTTCTAAAGCAATGGCTCACTTAAAAACAGTAAAGTTATTGCCATCAATAGTAACGGGTATTACTGGAGGAGCAATTGATCACATACTACAGAATATTAACATTTTTCTAAGTACGGGCAGTATCTTTTACACACCTTCACCTCCCATGGTAGGTTACACTTTACAAAAAGGTATTACCCATTTTTTTTCTTTGCCAAAAAGTACTAAAATATCTTTACTTGATACACCGAGAGCTCAAATATCAACTAAAGGATTAAAATGGGAACTGCACCTTAGTAATCTTGCTTTTCCGGGAAAAAATTCTTGCTTTAATCGAAGTTTAGGCAATAAGGTATCCGTAGAAGTACACAGTGGTATATGTCTAGCAATGATTTATTTAGAGACAGTAGATGATGCTGCAAGACATCATGTGCGTCAAGTTAAGAAGTAAATAGACTTCTTGCATAACCCAAACTAAGTAGAAAAAAGGTATCATCCAAGTAGCTGACACTGGTTCCTT
>NZ_JAPQLG010000120.1:0-2405 GCF_028982005.1 Wolbachia endosymbiont of Drosophila bocki
CCGATACATTAAGTAATCCTTACCTTTTAATCTGCAGATTGGCGAAAGCAAATACAATAGCTTCAGTTTCGTAATAAGGGGGCTGGCGAGGTTTGTCAAGGAAGTTTTTTTGTTTCTGCGGGCTACCTGGTTTTTCTACTGAAATTTTGAAAAATGTAATCTACTCCTATATTCAAATATATCAAGCAGTAATTCAAAATCAGCCATTGCGCCTTTTGCGTTATTATACGCGAGATTGAGCAGCTCTTTGTCCTGATATAAATCAGCAAATTTAAATTCCATACATCCTGATTGTTTTGTGCCTAAAATATCTCCACTGCCTCTTAGCATCATATCCCTTTCAGCAATGTAAAATCCATCTTGTGACTCACACATGATCTTTAACTTTGAAGATGAGCTTTTACTTAAATTATCGTATAATAATACACAAAAAGATGGCTTGTTTCCTCGCCCTACTCTGCCTCTTAACTGATGCAATTGTGATAACCCAAATTGCTCTGCATTTTCTATAATCATGATGGTTGCATCTGGCACATCTATACCAACTTCTATCACAGTGGTTGCAACAAGCAGAGAAAATTCATTCCTTTTGAAGGAAAACATAACTTGATCTTTCTGCTCCTGAGTCAATTTTCCGTGTATTATCCCGACTTTATCAAGAAATGTTTTTTGTAATTCCTGAAAACGCATCTCTGCTGCAGCAATATTGGTCTCTTCGTTTTCTTCTATATATGGACAAATCCAATATGCTTTTTCGCCCCTGTTTATAGCACCTTTTAGCTTTTCAATAACATCTGGCACCCTACTAATGTTCGTAGTTACAGTTTTTATTGGCAATCTGGATTTTGGTTTTTCTTTCAAAATTGAACATTCAACATCACCATACATAGCTTGCTGCAAGGTTCTTGGAATGGGAGTTGCAGTAACGAAAAGTATATCGGCATTTTCTCCTTTTCCTACCAAGCGATTTCTCTGCGTCACTCCAAATCGCTGTTGCTCGTCTATGACTGCAAGCCCTAAATTTTTAAATGTAACGTTAGCTTGAAATAGTGCATGAGTGCCAATCACTATATTTAAAACACCACTTGCAAGTTCGTTCATGATAATCTTTCTTTCCTTGCGCGAAGTTTTACCAGTAAGCAGCGCAACTTTTATATCGGTACAGGATAAAACTTCCTCAATCCAATTATAATGTTGCTCCGCCAAGATAGTAGTCGGTGCCATTAGAGCTGCCTGCATGTTGTTTTCTACCACATTTATCATCGCAAAAAGTGCAACTACGGTTTTGCCACTACCAACATCACCTTGCAGCAAGCTTATCATGCGATACTTGGATTTTTGTCTCTCTGAGATCTCATCTATTGCACGAGTTTGATCATTTGTTAATTGAAACGACAATTCATTTAAAACTTGCTCTTTGTATTTACTCAATATTATAAATTCTCTTCCCCTTTCTTTCACATGATTTTTTCTTGCAAGTTTCAGCGCTAGCTGATACGCAAACAATTCATCATAAGCAAGCCTTTTTCTACAAACCTCAGCTTCCGCCAATGAGCTTGGTCTGTGCAACTTTATGATGCTTTCCCTCCAACTTAACCATTTTTTTTGCTTGATTAATGTATCATCTATCCACTCTGGTAAATCAGGCAATTCCTTTAGATTAGAGCTTATTATGTTCCCAATGCGCTTATTGGTAATGCCACGGCATAATTGGTAAACTGGCTCTATGCAAGCTATTTCTTTAAATTGGTTGATGTCAAGCGACACGTAATCTGGATGAGTAATTTGCCAATGTTCAGCAAATTTTTCGAGTTTGCCACTGATGATCACATTCGCTCCAATTGGAAATAGTTTATATAAATACTTAACTGAGTAATTAAAAAAGACTATGAATATATACTGACTCTCACTTTCAACGACTATTTTATATGGTCTACCTCTAAAAGTGGGCGACTGATGTTCATAAACTTTTGCAATGAAAGTTGTAAATTCTCCAACTCGAGCATCAGATAGTAACTTGCTTCTATCCACATAACTAAGTGGCTTATAAAACAGCAGATCCACCACCTTGTCCCCACCACAAAGTTTAGGCAATATTGCGGAATGGAACTTAGGTATATTCTCCAGCCTGCTATTTAGAAAAATCTGATTGCTCATTGAGATTCATACATGTGTAAAACTGTTATAGAGCCTTTTTAAAATCTTGTCACCTTATGGTCAGGTATGCACTATAGCTAGCACAGCTCTCTAACGTCATACCGCGATTCATTCGCGGTATCTCAGCCGCTAACACGTAACGGAATGACGAATTTGTTGTTTTTAAAATCGTCGGTAAGCCTAAGAACCTGTTTAAAATCTTCGTAATAGGAGAGAAATGAAGGAAAGGACAATCATTTGCAAGCTGG
>NZ_JAPQLG010000121.1:0-8339 GCF_028982005.1 Wolbachia endosymbiont of Drosophila bocki
ATAGATATACCTCTTTCTTAACTATGCTTATTTTACCTCATATTTTCGAGATCCTTAACAGGTTCTTATAATGAGCAACATAATACTACCAAGAAATTTCTATGAGCGGTCAACTTTAATTGTAGCTGGAGAGTTATTGGGAAAAGTCCTCAAATTTTCTAACTTTAGTGGAATAATAACCGAAGTTGAAGCCTATATAGGAATGAATGACCCAGCTTGTCATGCGGCAAGAGGCTATACTAATCGAACCTCAGTAATGTTTGGTGTGCCGGGGTTTTCGTACGTATATTTTATATATGGAATGTACTACTGTTTAAACATTGTAACAGAAGCAGAAGGGTTCCCAGCAGCAGTGTTAATACGGGGATTAAAGCTTATTGAACCACTTGAAGCAAATTTAGGTGGACCAGGAATATTGTGCAAAAGATTAAATATTACAAAAGAACATAACAAACAGGACCTTACTATAAGCCACGAATTTTGTGTTTATGAATCCCACCTCAAACCAGATTATATTTGCACTCCGAGAATCGGAATTAGTAAAGGCCAAGAGAAATTTTGGCGGTTTAAGATTTTCTAAACTTAAGACCTTGCGTAGACTATTTGCCAATCGGATAATCACCAGTGAAACAAGCATCACAATATTGTGGTATAGCATTGTTACGCACCTCTCCTTTAACAGCCTGATATAGTCCATCAATACTCAAGAAGGCTAGGCTATCTACTCCTATAATTTCCTTAATTTCCTTTACAGATTTATTTGCAGCAATTAAATCTTTGCACTCTGGCGTATCTATTCCATAAAAACAAGAATGCTTAATTGGTGGGCTTGAAATTTTGAGGTGAATCTCTTTTACTCCTGCATCCTTTAGCATAACTATTATATTTGTTAACGTACTACCACGCACTATACTATCATCTATTAAAATTATGTTTTTACCTTTCAAAGTGTGCTTATTAGCATTGAATTTTAATTTTATTCTAACTTTACGTACTTCAGCGGTTGGTTGTATAAAAGTTCTTCCTATGTAATGATTACGAATTATTCCCAGTTCCATAGGTAATCCTGAATGCTTTGCATATCCAATAGCTGCAGGTATTCCAGAATCAGGTATTGGTACAACCATATCTACATTGTTTTTTGGTGGGCTCTCTTCTGCAAGTATTCTTCCTATTTCTTTTCTTGTATCGTATATAGACCTATTCTCCATTATGCTGTCTGGTCTTGAAAAATAAACGTATTCAAAAATACAAAAACTTGATTTTTGCTGTGGGAAAGGAAACATTGAGGCTAGCTTACTACCCGAACTGATGGTAACTAATTCGCCTGGTTCTATTTCTCTAACAAACTCTGCATTTATTATATCAAGAGCACAAGTTTCAGATGCAAGAACGTAAGAACCGTTTAACTTTCCTAAAACAAGAGGCCTGATTCCAGATGAATCACGTACTCCAATAACTACTTCTTGATTGATTGCAACAAAAGAATAAGCACCTTGTATTTGCTTTAATGCATATATAAAACTCTCTAAAAAGCTATCTTTTTCACCGCTTGCTGTCAGATGCACTACTACTTCTGTATCAATATCTGACTGAAAAACGCACTCTTGTTTAATCAATTGTTCGCGTATCGGAGAAATATTAATTAAATTACCATTATGTGCTATGGCGAAATCCCCAAATTTGCCACTTTTGCTAAACATGGGCTGCACTCCAAATTTATTACCACTTGTTGAGTATCGAACATGACCTATTGCACAACCTCCAGGTAAGGATTTCTTTATTTCATCTATATCATCAAATACGCTGCTCACTTGACCTTGAAAGTGATAAGAGTGCAGCTTATTGTTGTTACTGGTTACTACGCCAAAAGACTCTTGACCTCTATGCTGCAAAGCGTGGAGAGCGAGTATAGAGTTAAAAGCAGCACTTTGGTTGCAACTTATGCCAAATACCCCACATTCCTCACGCATTTCATCTAGCATAAAAACTATTAAGTAAAATTTAATTTTACTTTAGCATAGGTAAAATACAAGCATTTTGTTGTTCATCTGCTTTTATTGCCAGCAATAATCCTATGCATATTAAGCTTGCAGCAGTTGTACTTCCTCCATAGGACAGAAATGGCAATGGGTCGCCTATCACAGGTAAGAGGCCCATTGTCATTCCGATGTTTATAAAGAAATGAGCACTAAAAAAGGCGAAAATGCCGATAGATACCGACTTAGAAAAATAATTTTTCGACCCATAAACGATAGAGAAAATTATGCCAAGTAATGAGGTATAAAGCAAAATTAAAGCCATGCTACCTAAAAATCCCCATTCCTCACTCAGCACTGCAAAAGCAAAATCTGTACGTTTCTCCGGCAAAAATCCAAGTTGAGTTTGACTTCCGTTAACAAAGCCCTTACCAAGCAAACCTCCTGAACCAATAGCTATCTGAGATTGCTGCGCATTATAACCTATTCCAAGTGGATCCACTGATGAATCCAAAAACGACAATATCCTTTGCTTGTGATAAGGACGTAAAAAAGGCCAAATAGCCGGTACTGCAAAAATGCCAAGCGTTCCACATATTACCGAATGAGATCTTTTTATTATTGCTGTGAATATAATTGATATCCCTATAAATAACATTATCACAGCTGTGCCTAAATTAGGTTGCTTTAACACCAAGAACACGGGTAAGAAAATAATTATAAGTGCCTTAAGCAATCTTTTAAATTCCATCATTTTATATACACTCTGCTTATCAAAATAGCGAGCAAGCGCAAGTATTAAGCCTACTTTTGAAAATTCTGATGGTTGCAAACTAATTGATCCAATTCTTATCCACCTTGTTGCACCCATTATGTGTGAGCCAAAAAAATTCACTACTAATAGCGAAATCACTGCTGCTACATAAAAAAAGTAGGCGTGCTTCAAATAAAAATTTAGCTCTATGAATGACATAGCTATAGCAAGTAGGAAAAAGAAGGAGAATATGACCAGTTGGTGAATCGCAAATGGCACCCACTTTCCTCCAGCAGAAGAGTATTGAACAACAATGCCAACGCAAAACAGCGCTATCACGTTAATGACTAACAACCAATGAATCTTCTTCAGTCTACCCACAACAAAGACCTTATAACCTTAAAGTATAGTAAAATATGAAACAAAGATAAAAATCAAAAAACCAACTTCTCAACTACTAACCGAATTGGAGTGCTATATATTCCAGTTACTACTGTTAAAACTGCCATAAACAATAGACAGAAAAGCATAGGAAATGGCACATCATTAATTTTGTCCGGTGTCATTCCAGTGCGTGACGTTGCATCATTTTCAAAATACATTTTCTCTACCATCTTCCACATATATATCAATGCAAGGAAAGAGCCAGCAGCAAATGTTACAAGGGAAATCCACGCATGAGATTCGATAATTGCTTTCATTATATACCACTTGCTTACAAAGCCATTTGTTAAAGGCACACCGATTAATGCTAAACTGAGTAGAGTGAATGCAAGTGCTGTATAAGGCATTGATTTCTTGAGTCCCGATAAATTCTCTATTTTTGTTGTATCAAATTTGTAAGAAATACATCCTGCAGCCATGAATAAAGATGTTTTTATTATGCTGTGGTTTACTATGTGAAGAATTGCTGCAAATACACCTGTTTTTGAGTTAAAACTCAGTGCTAAAATTATATAACCAATTTGGCTGACACTAGAATTAGCAAGCAGCCTTCTTATATCTTTTGCAGTTATTGCAGATATTGACCCAAATATAACAGCGCAAAGTGCGAGGATAATTATCACATTGTCCAACAGCGGCTTAAACAAGAAAAAATTTTGTTGGAAAATGGTATAAAAGATTCTGATGAAAACATATATCATCACTTTAGTTACTGTGCCTGAAAAGAATATGCTGATGAAACTTGGCGCTTCACTATATGCATTAACCAGCCACCTGCTTAATGGAAACAGTGCCATTTTAATTGAGAGACCAACAAAAATGAACAATGTGCCAAGTTTTATGATGTTGTTATCGTATAATGGAACTATTCTTTCAGCCATGTCAGACATATTGAGTGTTCCAGTCATTGAATACAAGAGCCCGATGCCAAACAAGTAAAACGTTGCCCCTATAGTGCCACTAATTAGATATTCAAATGCCGCAACCAAGGCTTTTTTATCCCTTCCCATTGAAACTAATACATAAGAAGAAAGAGATGAAATTTCCAAGAAAACGTAAAGGTTAAATATGTCGTTTGTTACTAGAATCCCGAACAGTCCGCTTAAGCACAGTAGAAATAGAGAGTAAAAACCAGTGATTTTGTTTTTGCTCATCTCTTTTTCGTTAATATAAAAGCTATAAAGCACACTAATCAGCGCTATAAAATTCACTAGGGTTAGAATTAAGGAATTTAACACGTCGATTCTTAACTCTATTCCATACGGAGGAGCCCAATTTCCAAGGTGATAAGTTATAATTTCACCTTTATATGTTTTAATGAGTAGTATTGATGAAATGATAAGAGTGATTGTTGCTGCAATAAAAGAAATAAACCAAGATACCTTGTGTTTCTTGGCAAGAAAGCAAAACATTGATGCAATTATTGGGATAATAACTTGTAAGATTGGTAATTGCATTAAATTGTTGTTAATATATCGTTAAAGTATTAGTATATATAATACTTTTTGTTTTAATACCCTTATGTTATCTAAAATTTGTAATGCAATAAAACGCCTATTACGAAGAGAAGATAAATTTGTAGGAAGAGATGAAAATGGAAATTCTTACTATGAATCAAGTAAAGGAAAAAGGTGGGTTATGTATAGCAGTGTTTCTGAGCCTACAACAGTGCCTCCGGAATGGCATATATGGCTTCACTATACTGATAATGTAGTACCAGTTAATAATAAAAAAAGAAAAGTAAAACATACTCCTAATTTAACGGGTACAAAAGATGCATACTATCCAAACCAAAAAGTGAAAAATTACTATAAAAGCTGGAGTCCTGATAACTAAAGATGCGAAGGTCAAATATACTTGAAATAACCGCTGGATTATTTGTATTAATTTTTACTATTTTTCTGATTTTCTTTGCTATTGATAAGCTATCTTACATAAAGAAAAACTATAAGGATTGCTATAAAATATATGGTCTTTTTGCTAACGCTAACGGTATAGGAGTTGGTGATAGTGTCAAGATCTCTGGTGTAGATGTTGGAAGCATAACTGGTGTATCACTTGACAAAGCTACCTACGTAGCACGAATCGATATGTGTATAAGCAAAGACATAAAATTGCCAATTGATAGTTCAGCTCTGATCACTAGCAGTGGAGTTGTTGGCAGTAAATTTGTTAATATATCACCTGGATCAGATATTAAACTAATCTTGCATGGTGGTAAAATAGAGTATACTCAAGCTGAAGCAAATATGGGTGGAATAGTGGACAGAATTCTTGGTATGTTTACAAAGTGAAAATGGCAGGATTCCAAGTATATCCGTCCAGGTAAAGCCTCCTGTAGTTCTAAAGTATTTAGGGAGTTTGCCTTATTTCTTGCCTTTTCTACCGCTTGCTTTGGGGTTTATAGTATAGAAAGTGCCTTAACAGTTGCAGTGCATGTCTATTAATGATAAAATGAAAATTAATTCATTTTGATATTATGACTGGTTTACTGTTTGCCGTACTATTGTTCCTCTGTGGTAGCGATGCACTTGCAAAACAGGAGCCACGTTCAATAGCTGGAGATAATCACATAAAGGTGATAAATTATAACCCACAAGCTATACATAAGTATACGGGTTTTTATGGTTATCAGTCCAGTATATTGTTTGAACCAGGGGAGGTAATACAAAACCTTTCAATGGGTGATTCAACTGGTTGGCAACTCCTTCCTCAAGGTAATAGATTGTTTATTAAGCCTATAGATGATATTGCCGATACTAATGCAACTATAATTACCAATAAAAGAGTTTATTACTTTGAACTTCATGCTGAAGAAGCAACTGGACTAGATGATCCAAAATTAGCATATGAAGTAAGGTTTCTTTATCCACTATTTAGCAGTGATGAGATTTACACAACAAATAACGGTGATATCTTCGAACAAGCTAGTCATACCATTATTCCTGATATAAACGATATTGAAGTTGTAAAGAAAGGCTTAAATTTTAATTATTCCATCTCGCACGTTAAAGGCAGTCAGTCAATAATACCAATCAAGGTTTTTGATGATGGAAAATTTACATATCTACAATTCAATAAAATAAACTCTGATTTCCCGGCAGTTTTTATGGTTGATTCTGCAGGGTATGAGTCTTTAGTAAACTTCCGTACAGTTGACGACTACCTGATAATCGAAAGGGTGAGTTCAGTGTTTACCTTAAGGAATGGATCGAGTACAGTTTGCCTATTTAATGAAAACATACCTTTCAAAAAAGGGTGAGTGATTAAAGGCTATAATGCCCGAGATATGGGTGCAAAATTTTTTCTATGATGTTCTGTAATTCCATAAAGGCCAATAGCGTTAAGGTGCTCTTTTGTTCCATATCCTTTATTTTTATACCAATTATATTCAGGATGCTTATTGTGCAATTCTTGCATAAGCCGATCTCTCGTAACTTTTGCAACGATTGAAGCTGCTGCAATTGATGTACTCAAATTATCACCATTTACTATGGATTTCACTTGCCATTTCACTTCAGGTGGTTGATTACCATCAACTAGCACATAATCTAATTCTAGGTCCAAGTCTATCAACGCACGTTTCATTGAAAGTTTTGTTGCTTGCAAGATATTGTATGAATTTATTTCTTCTACGCTTGCCATTCCTATACCAAATTTTGCAACGGATGTTATTTTTTCATATAGGACTTGCCTACATTGAGGAGTCAACTTTTTCGAGTCGTTGATTCCATCGATAATTGTATTTCTATCAATAAACACTACGGCTGCGGATATTACTGGACCAGCTAGCGGACCTCTTCCAACTTCATCCACTCCTGCTATCACTCCTGATAATTTATTTTCTAATGTAAAGTCTGGGTATTTCATAGGTTTTTATAATAAGAAAGTTATAGTAAAAACTGAACAGATAATAGAAATTATCCAAAATTTCATAACGATTGCATTTTCTGACCATCCCTTCTTCTCAAAGTGATGATGTATTGGTGCCATAAGAAAAACTCTTTTTCCTTCTCCATATTTAAACTTTGTATATTTAAAATATGATATCTGAATAATCACAGATAGAGTCTCTATTACAAAGATTATTCCAATAACGGCAAAAAGCATTTCTCTTTTAATTAGGACACTAGTTAACCCTAAAGCTGCGCCTATCGATAAGCTACCAACATCACCCATAAATATTTTTGCTGGATGTATGTTAAACCACAAGAAACTTAGAATAGCTCCTATAAATGCAATGCAGAATAAAGTAATATTCATATCTGCTTGAGTTATGTATGCAATTAGCCCCAAAAAAGCAAAGGAAGTGATGACTTGAGTTGCAGCAAGGCCATCCAAACCATCTGTGAGATTCACAGCATTAGAAGAGCCGACAATTACAAATGTAGCGAATGGGACATATAGATAGCCAAAATCGATTATTACTCCTTTAAATAGGAACATTTTTGTAAAACCTTCAGCAGAGTTTAGCTTAAGTATAGACATACTAACCAGAGCTACAAT
Organism: Wolbachia endosymbiont of Drosophila bocki; assembly: GCF_028982005.1. NCBI lineage: Bacteria > Pseudomonadati > Pseudomonadota > Alphaproteobacteria > Rickettsiales > Anaplasmataceae > Wolbachia > Wolbachia endosymbiont of Drosophila bocki. The sequence continues at coordinate 7,684 of NZ_JAPQLG010000121.1, forward strand.
AAACTGAATAAGTATTTTGGCTTTTGCACTTAAACCTCGATGGTGATTTGCCTTTAACTTTAAATAGTCATCAATAAATCCAAGTAGAGCAAAAAATAGAGTTATCAATATCAGCAGCAAAATTTCTGGTGTTAACTGAGCCCAGAGTAAAATTGGTAATAAAGAAGAAATCAGTATTATTATTCCGCCCATAGGTGGTACATTCTTTTTTGTTATTAAATGACTTTCTGGTCCACATGATCTAATTGGCTGCCCATCTTTACTTATTTTTTTTAGAAGCTTTATAAAATAGGGAAAAAGAATAAATCCAAAAACAAATGAGGTAAAAAATACTTTTGTAGCTAAGATCATCTGCTTATTTAATTGACTAAGTGTCATACCACCTATAGCTAATAAAGTCAACTTCTGTCATCCTATAGCCTGACCCACAACTGTACGAACATTGTGATTTGGGCCCATCAGTAGGGTGTCATCCCAGTCTGGAATCCACAACTGTACGAACGTTGTAGTTTGGAACACCAGTGGGGTGTCATCCCAGCGCCCAGACACTGGTTCTATGCAACTTAATTAAAAACGTTTGTTTTAGTGTAAGAACCTGTTTAAAATCTTCGTAATAGGAGAGAAATGAAGGAAAGGACAATCATTTGCAAGCTGGT
>NZ_JAPQLG010000122.1:0-9575 GCF_028982005.1 Wolbachia endosymbiont of Drosophila bocki
TTCTTTGTCTTTTTTTCTGCTTAGTAAACTTCTTAAACATTTGCAGCGTAAGTTAGTTGCAATTAAAAGCGGCTGAATCTCGCTTTTCAAGCGTTTAAAACATAAAAAACGCCAACATTTTAAAGCGGATAATAACCACGGGGCTTCTTTTGCCTTTTTTTTCATTTGGTAAATTTCTTAACGTTTGTAGCTAAAAGAGCCCAAGAGAGGTCAGTGCTCCTGTGATGTCATTCCAGTCTGGAATCCAGCATTTCACACAATCCCATCAAGAACGTTGTATTTTACATAACACTTTTATGCTTACCAACCCAGTGTCCAATCAAAATTCCTGGATCCCAGTGTCTGGGCACTGGGATGACATCATAGGAACACTGGGATGACACCATAGGGGCACTGCCGTCATAAAGGCACCAGTGTCAGCTACTTGAATGACATCATGGGGGCGCTGGCCTGACAACCGTCATCCCGCTGCTTGTTAGCGAGATACCGCGAATGAATCGCGGTATGACGGTGTAATGACGGTTAAGTAATTCGTTATCCCGCTGCTTGTTAGCGGAATCTGCTGTGGCGACATAAACTCAAATCATTTCAAATTTCAATCCAAAGAGGTATCATTATGTCAAACAACTTCAATTTTAAAGAATTTTTTAACCACTATGAAGCAAATAGTACGTCAGATGATATACAAAGGTATTATTTGCTGTGGAAATCAGTAATAGCGCAGGCAATGATTGATGCAGCAAGTAACTGTAAAAAAACAGAAAGCTTGGTAGAAAAACGTAAGGCAATTTCTTGGTTGTCAGACTTTAGTCAAGATTTTGTGCACACATGTATATTGGCTGATTGTGATCCGGCATACGTAAAAAATAAAATACAGCCAACCTTAAAAAGCCTTACTAGATAAAGCCTTTTTATATACTTAATGAGGTTTACTCCTTTTACCGAAAAAAATATAATTCAATCTCCTATCTATAGTTGCCTCTATATCTTTGATTAATAGCTGCTTTATCATGTTTACTTTTCGCTTTGCATCTTGAGCTTGACGCTCATTGTTACCACTGTTATTGCTGTAATTATTCTTATCACTATAACTACTGCCACTTGGCTTGCTACTGTTACTGAACTCACTACCCTTTTTTCTTCTTGTGTTGAGTATCTGTATTATCTTTTCCTTTAAAAAGGACTTCCAGCCTGTGCCAAGTAATAATTTATAGAGAAAATGCGGAGTAAGAAACGCCACTAATATTCGAATAGAAATTCCGTAACCGAGATCTTCCCTATTTTCATAATACCACCTGCAATATTGAAACAAACGGTAAAACGCATTTTTGAAAGAGCAAAATTCTACAGCATACCAAAAACCATTGCTGAGAAACATGAGCACAATGCCGAATGTGTAAAGATACATTGTGAAGAGAAACAGTTTCACAATTATATCTTTTAGACTACCTAATATATAATTCAATAATCTTAATTTATAGAAAAGTGATATCATTTCACACCCACTTCAATATGGCTGGGGTGGAAGGATTCGAACCTTCGCGTGGCGGTATCAAAAACCGCTGCCTTACCACTTGGCTACACCCCAATACTACTTACATCAATAACACTATTAGCCCAATTAGTAAAAGATTTATTTGCTTTTTCTATGGGCATCACAGCAATAGCTGGCTGATCATAAGAATGCATTGCTTCGATTTTTTCTACAATTTTATCAACTTGATCATTCCTGCTCTTCATAATTGCCACTACTTCACAACCACTGTTAATTTCACCCTTCCATAAATACAGAGAATTCACTTCAGTTACACATACAATTAACTTCTCGTTTAACAATTCTTCAGAAATAGTTTTAGCCTCATTTAAATTTGAAAAAGTTGAAAACTAAATTATTCATTAGAATCTATATAAACGCATTGCTACTATACTCCACTCAGGTTTATCCATCAAGAGAAAATAACGCCAGCGCGCACTGTATGAACATTTGTTTGCAAAGGTAGTATGTTAAGTGTTATAGCTAGTTTGCCTCAAACGTAAAGGTGTCATCCCAGTGCTTGACACTGGAATCCAGTTTTCCATATAATCTCATCGAAAACGTTGTAACCACTTTCTATGCTAGTTTGCTTGTAAACAAGCAAACTTTCCTGGATCCAAGTGTCAAGCACTGGGATGACACCTTTCCTAGCAGAGAAATCACAATGTTCATACGGTTGTACGCATACCGCTGGGATCTAGGATTTTTCTATAGTTTAAAAACAAAAAAGGATGTTACTCATTGAGTAACATCCTTTTGGAGAAGGTGGATAGCTTTGTTTAGTTCGTTTTCACAGCTGTTTGTGCAGCTTGCTGTTGAACGTCAGTGTCAACAGCTACTTTCGTAGAAGGCTGTCCCACCAGTTTGTCCAGATGACCTGTCTTTCTTAAGTCAGCTTGGGTTTTTGCCTTGCCATTTTCAGTAAACATTGTATGTGTTGGAGAAGAAGTTGGTGAATTGAATCCACTATCAGAACCATTACGATTACTAAAAGAATTGTGTAATGTAGATTCAGTTTTAGCACTTAAACTAAATTCTTTTAAGTTTTTCTCCATTGCTGCCCCAACTTCATCTTTACTGAAAGATTGTTCCAATCTTTCTAATGAGCTTGTTGGTGTAGAAGGACCAGATGAACCTCTTGCACTATCAAAAGAATTACTGCGAGTTAGAGTTCCTTTATTCGAATTACCAAGATATTGGTTTACTTTAGGATCACTGAGAACATCTTCACTGAAAGAACTTTGTCCATTTAAGTTAGTCAATGAGGCGCTTCTAGTTGGTACTTCTGGAGTTCCTACCCTAGTAAGGTTGCTAGTACTATTACGTCGTGCAACTCCTGGTCTTCCTCCTATTGTTGCAGTCTTATCAGTATTTTCAGTTGGAGTAGGAGTATCAACGTAAAAAGTGCTATTTCCTATTTTTCTAGGCAGCGTGTCTGATTCAGAAAGAACTTGATATTTAACTTCAGAAGTTTTTTCTGACTTTTTGCCACTTTTGAAAGGTGATGAAACCCTATCCCAAAGTGAAGAAGGTGCTTTTACTTCTTTATGCTCCGCAGGATTTAACAATTCCGCTTCGCTGCTAACAGTACTGTCAGTCTTTACAGAATTTAGTGAATTGCTTCTTGACAAGCTGTTAGATTGTTCAGAGCCTTTTCTTCCCAGTGAAGAGAATGATGATGACACAGACCTAGTTAAACTTTTGACAGAAGGCCTGTTAGCTTTTTTCTCTGCTCTGTCAAACATATTGCTTACGCTTGAGTACAAATGATTTTCTCTACATTCTTTAATAACCTTCTTAATTTCATCGTGACGTTCAGAGAAAACACTGTCGATGAAATAACTACCTTTAGGTAATGACCTTTGTGTTAACAAGTTATGCAAGCTTTTTTCATTTAAATTATTAATGAATTCTTTCTGTACTTGCCATCCAGAAGTATGTTCAATCTCCCCTGATTTTGCCTTCTCTGCCATTTTTAAATCAATTTCTGACGATATTCCAGAAAGTATATTTTTCACTAACCCAGAATTATTTCCTTTATCAGCAAAAATTGCTTTCATATCATTTCTTATTTCGTCAGATTTCTTAATTGCATCTGGAGTAAACCTTTTTACCTTATCTAAATAGTCCGTCTCACCAGATGCCTTATGGAACTTATTTGCCACTCCTTCGCCTACAAAACTAGCGCCTTTTTTCAGTGAATCTACTGAATGTTCATAACCTTCTTTCACCTTATCTTTAACATGTACAGCACCATCTCTAACTTTTCCGGCAGTATATTTCGCCCCATCAACTGTTTTTTTTGCTGACCATTTGAGCCCTTTGAATGTGTATTCAGCTGCTTTCACAGCAAAAAATAGAGTAAGGGCAACTATTGCACCTGTTGCAGCAACCGGTAAAGCAGCTGCCACAAATGGAAGTAATGCACCAACCATCACACCTACTGCACCTACTGCAACCATTTGCTCTTTTGCAGACCAATTAGAGAAATTTTTTATATCATGTAGTTTACCCTGCAAAGCTTCCACAAAAGTAAAACTTTTTTTAACAGGACTTGAATTTGTTTGTTCACTGGCTAACATTTTAAACCTCACTATTAATTAAATATATTATAATTGTATTCCTTGATTCTTAAGTTAGTGTTAAATTGATTGCCAGTATTTATTTGTCTTCAAATAATTTCGCTTGACGTGTTTTGTGGTAACATAGAAAATTAGGTCAAGAAGCTGCAGCATTTATGAAGTATAGAAAAAGAACACTCATCTTTTTGGCTGTTATAACTTTAATAATAATAGCTTTACTATTTAGGTATAATTCCCATTTTCACAAAGACGTAGTGCACTTAAAGAGTGACGACAAAGAATTCAAAAAAAAGCCAGAAAATTCCATAGAGTCGACCATATTACATAGAGAAAAGGAAGTGTACGATCATGTTTTCCATCCTGATGATTAATTTGTAAATAAAATAGGAATTTATGTTTGCATTTTCTTATTAAAGAAGTAACATTAGCGTGTTAATTATAGAATCAATCATTATGTTCGATGATAATAATCCTTGGAATCTGGGAAAGAAACCGGTAGGGAACAAAACTCCTAATAATGAAGATATTTTAAGTAAAGCTGTATCTGATATAAGGTTCTTTCTTAATGGATTAACCAGAAACAGGGGCAAAAAACCTTATTTCATCATTGTCATTATTTTGCTGCTCTATGCTTGCACTGGCTTTTATATTGTCCATCCTAGTGAAGAAAGTATAGAACTTACCTTTGGTAGATATTCTAATACAGAAACACCTGGTTTGCGTTATCACTTCCCCTACCCTATTGGCAAGGTTTTTAAAGTGAACGTTAAGGAAGTAAATCGTGAAGAAATTGGGGTAAGTAGTTCTTATGGGCGAGATACAGATCGCGGTGAAGGCGTGATGCTAACTGGAGATGAAAATATAGTCAACGTTAACTTCGAGGTTCAGTGGCGCGTTAGAGATGCTAAGGACTATTTATTCAAAGTGCGGGATTACAAACCCGGTTTCAGTGTTAAAAATGCTGCTGAAAGTGCCATGAGAGAAATAATAGGTAAAAACACGATCTCTTTTGCACTTGGTCAAGGCAGACCAGAAATTTCTAGAGATACTAGAATTCTATTGCAGCAGATTCTTGATGGATACCAAATGGGCATAGAGATTTTATCTGTTCAAATGAAAAAAATTGATCCACCAGAAAAAGTAATCAGTTCGTTTAGAGATGTACAAAGTGCTCGCGCAGACAAAGAGCGTACTATAAACGAAGCATATGCTTATAATAATGATATTATACCTCGAGCAAAGGGTGAAGCGATAAAGATAAAATTAGATGCACAAGCATATGAAAATGAAATAACAAATGAAGCAAAAGGTAATGCAGATCGCTTTTTATCTCTTTATGAGGAATATAGACAGAATCCTTCTCTCGTTAAGAATCGTATTTATCTTGAAACTATGGAAAATATTTTCAGTAAGGTAGACAAAGTTGTTGTAACTGATGATCTGAAAGGTATGTTTTCTTATTTACCTCTTACAAATTTAGGAAAATAACCATGAGTAGTAATATTAAAATTGTTTTTGTTTCTGTATTTGTTGTTTTATTGATTGTTTTATCTAATTCAATATTTGTTGTGCAAGAAACAAAGCAAGCAATAGTTATACAACTGGGTAAAGTTGTAAGGGATGTTAGGGAAAGTGGCTTATATTTTAAGTTGCCATTCATAAATAGTGTAGAGTTTCTTGATAAAAGAGTTTTAGATTTAAGTCCTGATAAGATCCCAAGGGAAGTGATAACAGCGGATCAAAAACGTATTATAGTAGATGCGTATGCAAAATATAAAATAACAAATCCTGTTACTTTTTACCAGGCTGTGAGGAATGAATCAGGTCTGGTTAGAAGATTATATCCGGTTATAGAAGCTCACATAAGAGAAAATATAGGCAGATTTTCGTTGATTAGCTTGTTGAATGAAAAAAGATCAGAGGTTATGCAATTGATTCAGCGTGGAGTTTATTCTGAAGCTGAAAAATTTGGCATAGAAATAATAGATGTAAGAATTAAGAGAGCAGATTTACCAGAAGAAAATAGTTCTGCAATATTTCGCCGTATGCAAACTGAAAGGGAAAAAGAAGCAAAAGAAATCAGAGCAGAAGGAGAGCAAGCTGGGCAGGAAGTTAGATCAAAAGCTGATAAATTAAAAAGGGAAATTATCTCCAGTGCAGTAAAAGAATCGTACGAAATAAGGGGCCGTGGTTATGCTGAAGCAACTAGAATTTATAATGAGGCATTTAAGGTTGATGAAGAGTTCTTTAACTTTTATCGCTCTATGAGCGCTTACAGTAAATCATTTGCCGAAAATAATACTAAATTTGTACTTTCACCAAACAATAACTTTTTAGATATTTTAAACAAAGGATGGAAATAATTTATGAAAAGTAAGGCATTTATTTTATCTATATTTGCATATTTTCTAATTGCGTTTTCTTCATACGCTAATATGTTTGATTGGGATGCAAAAAAGGTCGTTGATGCTAGCACTACTGCATGCAACTGTAATCAAGGACTTGCCGATTTAGTGGAAGAACTCATTCCTGCGGTTGTAAATATTTCAAGCGAACAAATCATCAAACAAGAAAATAACAGCAGAACTAGAGTTCCATCTATGCCAGGAAATAATTTTTTTGATGATTTTAGAGAGTTTTTCGAGCATTTTGATCAGTTTTTTATGGATAGGGGCCCTAGTGTTAACAAAGAGGTGGTGTTGCTTGGTTCTGGGTTTATTATAGATAAAGGTGGAACTATAGTAACCAATTATCACGTTATTAAAAACGCCAAAGATATCACAGTTACTATGAACGATAATAATTATTTCAAAGCAGAAGTTTTAGGCTATGATGCAAGAACTGATCTTGCTGTACTTAAGATTAATTCTGATAAAGATCTTTCTTCTGTTGCATTTGGTGATTCTGATAAAGCAAGGGTTGGTGATACGGTTATGGCAATAGGTAACCCATTTGGTTTGGGTGGCTCTGTAAGCACAGGAATTATATCTGCAAGGTCCAGGGACATTAGTATTGGCACTATGAATGAATTTATTCAAACTGATGCTGCAATTAATAGGGGTAACTCTGGAGGACCGTTATTTGATTTAAATGGAAAAGTTATAGGTATTAATACTGCTATCTATTCTCCATCTGAGTCTGGCGGCAACGTGGGTATAGGTTTTGCCATACCATCTAATTTAGCTATGTCAATTATTGACACATTAAAAAGTGGCAAAAAAATAAAACATGGTTGGCTTGGTGTGCAAGTTCAGCCTATAACGAAAGAATTTGCTGAGTCCTTGGGTTTAAAAGATATAAAAGGCGCATTGGTTGCAAGTATAGTAAAGGATAGTCCTGCAGAAAAAGGTGGGATTAAAGTAGGTGATATATTATTAGAATTTGACGGTAAAAAAATCGATAGAATGACACAATTACCTCAAATGGTTTCAAGAGCTGGACCTGAGAAAAAAGTGCAAGTTAAGTTACTTAGAAAGAGCAAAGAGGTTAATATTAAAGTTGTGATCGGAGAATCTACAAATGATGGCCAAGATAACAATCAAGAAGAAAATAAATCAACATCTGATTATGTAACCGGTTTAACTGTTTCAAATCTGCCAAAAGAATCAAAAGAAAGTAATCCTACAAAAGGTGTGATAGTTACTAATGTAGATAGTAACAGTAATGCCACGTTGCGTGGTATTAAAAAAGGAGACATTATTATCCAATTAGATGGAACCGATATAGAAAATACTAATGATTTTCAAAAACAAGTTGATTCAGCAGTAAAGAAAAACGGTAAAGATTCAATAATGTTGCTCATTTACCGCAATGGAAATCAATTCTTTACTTCGATAAAGTTGAAGAAATAGCACTCGTAGGTTATTTACTAAATTAGCAGCATTGTAAGCCTGTCATTGTAACACCTCAATCTTACAAGACAAATCAAAACTATTAAAGTCTACATTCCATTCACTAAAATACACATATGGATAATATAAATTTTCTAAAATTCATTGAACTGTGCTTTCGAACAGTGGTGCCGGGATGTGAGTATAATGATTATCAGTACATAAAAGTCATAGCAGACAGGCTGGAAGCAGCGAATGCTGGCGAAGTAAGGCGCATAATATTCAATATGCCTCCGCGTTCAATGAAGTCCATATGTATGAGTGTTGCGTGGCCCGCATGGATACTGGGCAACTGCAAGAATAATAGTTGCAAGTTATTCTAAGTTGCTTAGTGAAAAACATTCGCTTGATACGAGGTGCATAATGCAATCTGATTGGTATAAAAAGCTATTTCCAGAAGTAGAACTATCCAAAGACCAGAACACTAAATATAAATTCCAAACAGTGCAGAGAGGATTTAGAATCGCAACATCAGTTGGAGGAACATTAACCGGTGAAGGTGGTGACTTTATTATTGTGGATGATCCGCTTAACCCTGCTCAAGCTTTGAGTGAAACATTTAGAAACCGTGCCACAAACTGGTTCGATCAGACTTTAGTAACGAGACTCAACGATAGAAAAAAAGGAGTAATTGTGCTTGTGATGCATAGGCTCCACCTGAAAGACTTAACTGGGCACCTCTTATCCAAGCCAAAAAACATATGGCATCACATTTGTTTGCCAATGATTTCTGAAAATAAGGAGGTTATTTATTCAATTAATAACCATACTGGTGTCATTCCAACCCCCCCTCCTGTCATCCCAGTGCCCAGACACTGGGATCCAGAAAATTCAACCGCAAAAGACTGGATTCCAGCATCAAGTGCTGGAATGACACTACCTGCAAGAGTATTATACTCAAGAGAAGAGAATGAGTTATTGTATCCCCTGGAGGGAGGAAGAGAAGAAGTTGAGATGATAAAAGTTGAACTCGGGAGTTACGCTTTTGCTGCTCAATATCAACAAAATCCTCTACCACTTTCAAGCGGTATAATAAAACAAGAGTGGCTAAAGCGCTATAAAAATTTCCCTGATAATCTCTCACATGTAACTCAAAGCTGGAACACTGCAGTTTCAACAAACGATTCCAGCGACTTTAGCGTCTGCACCACCTGGGCAAAAATAGATAATAAATTCTATTTACTTGATGTATATCGAGCAAAGCTTGAGTACCCAAAGCTTAAAGAGCAAGTTCTGTCACTAGCTGCAAGATGGACGCCACACGCAATTTTGATTGAAGCAAAAACAAGTGGTCAGCAATTAACACAAGAGCTAAAGGCAAATAGCGATCTACCGATTATCGAAATAATTCCACACAATGACAAACTCACTCGATTTTATCAAATTGCTCCGATAATAGAGTCTGGCAGGGTTTTTCTGCCGCATCAAGCAGTATGGCTCAGCGATTTCGAATATGAAATTTTAATGTTCCCAGAAGCTCGCCACGATGATCAAGTGGATAGTACGGTGCAATATCTGCAATGGATGAGAAAAATTAACACCAGCGCCCTTAGGGTCAGAGACTTTGGC
>NZ_JAPQLG010000123.1:0-15870 GCF_028982005.1 Wolbachia endosymbiont of Drosophila bocki
ACCAGCTTGCAAATGATTGTCCTTTCCTTCATTTCTCTCCTATTACGAAGATTTTAAACAGGTTCTAACGCAAAACCCATACTCACCAAACTCAATGCATTACTTGCAATTAAGTTTCCTGGATGCCAGTGTCAAGCTACTCGGATGACACCATTCTTTTTCCTGGATCCCAGTGCTTGACACTGGGATCCAGTTTTTCGTATAATTTTGTCAAAATCTATTGTGCTAGCAAGTTCACTAGCGTCACGCGCTGGTCTGTTAGGCATTTACGTGTAGGGTGAAGAAATTTTGAAAAAGACATACCAAATATGAAAGGCCTATATATTAAAACTTACGGCTGTCAGATGAACGTTTATGACTCCGTTTTAATGGAAAATGTAATTAAACCTTTGGGGTTCAACGTTGTTAGTGATGCAGGGAAAGCCGATTTAGTGATACTGAATACTTGTCACATTAGAGAGAAGGCAGCAGAAAAACTTTACTCAGAGCTTGGGAAGATTCATTCGTTACGAAAAGAAATGACTATAGTGGTGGCTGGGTGTGTAGCGCAAGCAGAGGGAGAAGAAGTGTTCAGAAGGGCTCCTTTTGTTGATATTGTTGTTGGTTCGCAGAGTATCGCTACCTTACCGGAGCTGATAGTCAAAGCAAGCAGAAGTAAAGGTCATGTAATAAACACTGATTTTCCTGAAGTTGCAAAGTTTGATAAATTGCCAGATGAATGCTATGGCAATAGCCAGGGGTCTTCTGCGTTTCTTGCCATACAAGAGGGTTGTGATAAATTTTGTACGTTTTGTGTAGTGCCCTATACTCGTGGAGCTGAGTATTCACGGCCAATGAATGAAATATTTCGTGAAGCATTGAAATTAGTTGCAAATGGGGCAAATGAGATCAATTTGCTTGGTCAGAACGTCAATGCTTACCATGGGGAGTGCGAAGGGGAAGTGTGGGATTTAGGAAAATTAATTAGTCATATTGCTAAAATTGAAAAGCTAGAGAGGATTCGTTATACAACTTCTCATCCAAGAGATATGCATGAATCTCTCTACTTGGCACATGCGGAAGAGCCAAAGCTCATGCCGTTTGTTCACCTGCCTGTGCAGTCTGGTTCGAATAAAATATTGCACGCGATGAACAGGAAACACACTGCAGAGGAGTATTTGGAAATAATAGACAGATTTCGCAAATTGAAACCTGAAATCGAATTTTCTTCTGATTTTATTGTTGGTTTTCCTGGAGAAACCGAAAAAGATTTTGAAGAAACTATGAAATTAGTAGAAAAAGTTAGATATGCTCAGGCTTATAGTTTTAAATACAGCCCAAGACCAGGCACACCGGGAGCGGAAAGAAAAGATCAAGTACCAGAAGAGGTTAAAACAGAGCGCCTTCTTCGTTTACAGAAATTAATTAGTAAGCAACAACTTGAGTTTAACCAGAGTATGGTAGGCAAAACTATACCTGTTCTATTTAGCGATAAAAAAGGTAAACACCAAAACCAAATTATTGGTAAAAGCCCATATATGCAATCAGTGTGCATTGATGATCCTGAAGGTAAATACAGAGACAAAATAGTAAACGTGAAAGTGTTGGAAGCTCGGCAAAATAGTTTGTTGGGGTGTGCCTTTTACTGATTTTGAGCAGCGTTAAATATAAGTCTTAAGCAAAGAGTATTGAAAAAATGCAATCATAATCTTTTTCAAAAGTTACAAAGTTTAATTGCTACCTCTGCTGAACGGGTACCTTAAATCTACAAATAGTAGTCTTGAGCTTACCTATATCAATTTTTTGTACAAGATGAGTTAGTAATAACTTTATGTATAAAATTGAAGAAGAATAAAAATACAATAACGAGCATTAAATTAAATATTCCCACCTTTAAAAAACCCTCTTTATATATTTCTAAAGATTCTAAATAATTTATTTTACCATTTACTGAAGGAACTGACATAAATTTTGATATTGCAACTCCGGCTAGGTTAGAAAACGCTAATGACAGCATTACTATACCCATCACTACTCCTCTAAGGTTTTTGGGGGCTAGTGTAGTTGCTTGTTCTTGGACTAATGGAGCAATACATAACTCTCCCAGTCCCATAAAGGAGATAGCAATTATTAAATATAAGTATTCTACTTTACCTTCAATGTTAGAGTTTAAACATCCTATGTACAGTGTGAAAAAACACATAGCCATTGTCAGAAGGCCAAGGGTAAATATGGAAGTTGCATATTTTTGCTTAAACTTCATGTATGTTCCAAAAAGAAAGCCAAATATTATAATTGACAAAGGATTTATGGCTTGAGAAACTGAAGCTGGGATTGTTGTACCTAATACATGGTTAATAACGTTTCTTTCGGTGAATAAGTTAACCAAAGAGCCAAGCTGCATTTCTAAAGCAAAAAAACACAAGAAAAATACCACAAGAATAGATAATGCCACTAATTTTCGTCTTTGTTCTGCTGATAATTTAGATATTATATAAATAAATATGCCCAGAGCTGTTATTCCAATAAATATGAGCATATTAGTAAAAAATTCACTATGTATAAGCATTTTAGCAATTATTGATGATGACAGAAAGCTTCCTATCAATACTATACCAAAAATTTTAATCCCTAATATGCGCTTATTCATAAGCTCTGGATAAGGAGAAAGGCCGCTATCTCCTAAAAGATTCTGAAATTTGAGAAAAAAGATTAGCCCTATAGACATCTCAATACCAGCTAAACCAAAGCTGTAGTGCCAGCCAAACAAGTGGGCTACATAACCACATGAAATAGAAGCCAATATTGCTCCAATATTCACACCTACGTAAAATAAAGTAAAGCCTCTGCTACGTTCAGGATCGTCTTTGCCATAGCATGAACTAAGTAAGTTAGTTACGTTCCCTTTAAACATACCAGTACCTATGGCTATTAGAGATAAACCTAAATATAATAAACCTGGTTCAAACTTAACCAATGACATGCAAGCATGACCTGCTATCATCACTATCCCTCCAAGCAACACCATGTTGCGGAATCCCATCAACTTATCAGCTAAAAAACCTCCAAGTATTGGCATAGCATAACCTGTTGCAGCAAATAATGAGTAAATAGTAAAGGCCCTCTCATCAGTGAAACCTAAGTGAGAAGTCAAAAATAGGACCAAAAGTGCCCTCATTCCATAGTAAGAGAAACGTTCCCACATTTCAACAAAGCACAACATTTTTAAAAATTGTGGAAACTTATCTGTCTTCTGATCCGTAAAATACCCCTAAAGCTTGGGTTAATGTTAAGTAAAACAATAAAAACTGCAAGTAAAACTTAAAAAAAGGTATTGGAAGCTCGGCAGAATAGTTTGTTGGGGTGTGAGCTACGGAAATATTTTTGAATTTGTAATTTTTCAGAAAGCCCTATATTCTTTAGTTTTACATAGCGAACATGAAGTCAAAGCATTATCCTGATACAGTAAGTAGTCCTGATTTTTCATCGTTAGAAAAGGAAATCATAAAATTTTGGCAGGAAAACAAAGTTTTTGAGCGGTCAGTTGAAGAACGTTCCAAGGATAATTGTTTTGTCTTTTACGATGGGCCTCCGTTTGCAAATGGACTTCCGCATTATGGACATTTACTCACTGGTTTCATCAAAGACGCATTTGCAAGATATCAAACTATGCTTCAAAAAAGGGTTGAACGTAGATTTGGCTGGGATTGCCATGGATTGCCGGCTGAGATGGGTGCAGAAAAAGAACTTGGAATATCTGGTAGAGCTGAGATAGAGAAGTTTGGTATAGATAAATTTAACGATCATTGCCGTACTTCTGTGATGAAATTTTCATCAGAGTGGGAGAAGTATGTAAATAGGCAAGCAAGGTGGGTAGACTTTCACAATGACTATAAGACTATGGATAAATCATTCATGGAGTCGGTCATGTGGGCATTCAAGCAGCTTTATGATAAGGGTCTGGTGTATGAATCAGTGCGCGTTGTACCATATAGCTGGGCATGCGAAACTCCATTATCTAATTTCGAAACAAGGCTTGATAACGCGTATAGAGAAAAAGTTAGCAAAGCTGTAACTGTTGCATTTGAGCTTTTAGAAAACCCACAGCAATTTAAAAGTGTTAAACGAAAGTGTAAATTACTTGCTTGGACTACAACTCCTTGGACGTTGCCGAGCAACTTGGCTTTAGCAATAGGAAAAGATATTAAGTATTGTGCAGTGTCAGTCCACCCTTTGATGTCATTCCAGCGCGTGACGCTGGAATCTATTTCTGGATCCCAGTGTCTGGGCACTGGGATGACAGGGAGTAGTGAAGGAAGTTCAATGAATGGTGAAATATACATTTTTGCTGAAAGCTACTTAGAGAAATTTATCAGCCACTCTGAACAAAACAATATTCCATATGAAAACTGCAATATGAAACTTAAAGCGAATGATCTTGCAGGTCTTTCTTACAAACCACTGTTTGACTATTTTAAAGACACAAAAAATGCATTTCGCGTTTTTATTGCTGATTATGTGACGGAAGAAGATGGTACTGGCGTTGTGCACACTGCTCCTGGATTTGGTGAGGAAGATTTTTACCTTTGCCAAAGCCATGATATTCCAGTTATTTGTCCAATTGATAACAGTGGAAAATTTACTGCTGAAATTTCAGATTTGGCAGGGGTTCATGTTTTTGATACCAATGATACAGTAATAAAAAAATTAAAAGAGCAAGGGAATTGGTTTAAAACTGAACAATATATTCACAATTATCCACACTGCTGGAGAACTGACACTCCTTTGATCTATCGCACTATGCCTTCTTGGTATGTTGCTGTTACAAAATTCAAAAGCAGAATGGTAGAGCTAAATAAGAGAGTTAATTGGATACCAAACCACATTAGAGATGGTCAATTTGGAAAATGGCTTGAAGGGGCACACGACTGGTCAATCTCACGCAATCGATTCTGGGGTACGCCAATCCCTGTATGGAAATCAGACGATGCGAGATATCCAAGAGTAGATGTATATGGTTCAATAGAAGAACTGGAGAGAGATTTTAATGTTAAAATAGACGACTTGCACAGACCATTTATCGATACTTTAACAAGACCAAATCCTGATGATCCAACAGGAAAATCAGTTGTGCGCCGTGTACCTGACGTGTTTGACTGCTGGTTTGAATCTGGCTCGATGCCATTTGCGCAAGTCCACTATCCGTTTGAAAATAGGGAGTGGTTTGAATCTGCGGATTTTATCACTGAATACATAGCGCAAACCAGGGGGTGGTTTTATACGCTCTTTGTATTGTCCACTGCTTTGTTTGATAGGGAACCATTTAAGAACTGCATATGCCACGGTGTTGTTTTGGATGTAAAAGGGCAAAAATTGTCCAAACGTTTGAATAACTATGCAGATCCAATGGAGGTTTTTGATAGATACGGTTCTGATGCACTGCGTTTTCTTATGCTTTCTGGATCTATTGTTTGTGGTGGTAATTTGCTACTCGACAAAGAAGGAAACTCAATACGAGATGTTCTAAAAAATGTAATAAAACCTATTTGGAATAGTTATCACTTTTTTACTATGTATGCAAATGCAGATGGAATTAAAGCTGAAGTTTGTAAGGACCATAGAAGCACTATTGATCGCTACATGATTTCCAAATGTTTTGAAGCTGTAGAAAGTATCCAAGCTTCTATGAACAACTATAATTCCCAAGAGGCTTGCAAAGTTCTGATGGATTTTTTTGAAGTGCTAAATAATTGGTATATTCGTCGCAGTCGCGAGCGTTTTTGGAAAAGTGACTTGGATCAAGATAAAACCGACGCTTATAATGTCCTATACACGGTTTTTTATTACATACTAAGAGCTGCAGCTCCTTTGTTGCCACTTATAACAGAGAATATATGGCAAGGGCTTAAGTATGAAGAAACATCTGTTCATTTGGCTGATTTTCCACAATTAGAGAAGTTTGATAGTCAGCTCATTGCCAAGATGGATTTGGTGAGAGAGATATGCAACTCTGCACTCTCTATTAGAAACACTGTTAACATACGTATCAGACAGCCACTTGGCAGTATGATCATTTATCATCAGTCTTCCTGCGGTTTTCTTGAAGGTGAATATCAAGAGATGATAAAAGATGAGGTAAATGTAAAAAAGCTAGAGTTAGTGAACAAACTTGAAGATATTGCATCACTTGAGCTAAAACTAAACTTTCCTATGCTTGGAAAGAGAATTCCAGACAAGATCAAGAAACTAGTTCAATATGCCAAGGAAGGGAAGTGGAGGCAAGTTGATAATGAACAAATATTTTTAGGAGACGAATCAGAAAATTACATTATAGAAAAAGGCGAATATGAGCTATCATTAAAAGCAAACAGTGAATTTTCTTCTGCATTTGATAACAACAAAGGAGTTGTTGTTCTAAACGCTGCCTTAAACGATGAACTGATTTTAGAAGGGCTTGCAAGAGATGTTGTGAGGTTCATTCAGGAAACTAGAAAACAAGCTGATTTTCATATGTCCGATAGAATCAGAGTAATAATCAAAACAGAAGATGGGAAAATTAAGGAAGCAATAAATACGTGGGTTGAATATATAAAAGAGCAGACCCTTGCCTTATCTTTGGACATTAATACAGAAATTGGAACTAACTTTTATTTTAAGGAGTACCAAAATTTGATAGTTGGTATTAGGTTAAATTATTAGTAGTTGAAAGTTGTCATTGTTTATGCTATACTTAGGTTACTTGAGGCAAGGTTATGGTATGCATGCTGTTGTAGATTGTAAGAAAGTTGTTGACTTAAATAACAATAGTGATGATTTAGGTAAAGTAGAATCTATTTCCAATGTTACTTTGGAAGAGGAAGAGTCTTTTGATGCTATGGAAGCTGTTTCTAATGTAGAAGAAGGGAATGATTTAGGTCTTGCTACTTCAGGAGAGGAAGAAGAATTTTTTGATGCTGTGGAAGAACAAGAGCCGTTAGCTAATTTTAACGTTCCACTCAGTATATTTCATTATAAAGATTATAACTCTGATTTTTTTACTTCTTGGTATAATATATCAAGTAGAATATTTAAAGAGGTAAATCGAGCTTGCCCGGAGAAGAAAGTATTAAATTTAGCTCTATCAGTTTTAATGTTTCCTTATATAGTTTTCACTGCGTTAGGATTAGCCGTATATAATAAATTAAAGACAAATGATAAGACACAAATCAGTTCAGAGGAGAATAAAACAAAAAAAAGTGAAGTAAGTGAAAGTACAGCAAAAAGATTGGCATATGGTGTTCTTGCTGCAATAGTGACTCTTGTTAATATCGCTGTGCTTGCAGCATTACTTATTCCTGCAACACTCGCTTTGGCTACTTTTTATCTTTTAAATAAAAAATTATCTCATTTTTTGATTGCTGCTATTAAAATAAGTAATGGGTTATGTCAAAATGAACACCAAAATATTGAGGTGTCTTTTCATGAGATAGAGGCTATTGAAGCAGACATTAAGTGGAATATGGAAGTTAAGTCTCCACCGCAATTTAAACAATTACTTAGAGATTTATACGAAGATAAAGACGGTAGTTGGTTTAATGTTGCACGTGATTCAGAACATAATACCATACTGAAATTATCAGCTAATATCCACTTAAAAAATGGTCTTAAGCCTTTACGTAATGAGATCAAGAATGTGCTTGCAACTTCTATTCAAGAATTTGCGAAGACTATGGAAGAACTGATAAAGCTAGAAAAGAAAGAGATTACATATGATAAATTGAAGGAATTGTTGGACGAATTCAGGTTAAAAGTGGTAAGTAGCATAGATTTTAAGTTGACAACTCACTTAATATACAACGCCTATCAAGTTGCCTTTATACAAGCAGTTAGGTTTCAGCTGGATAGACGGAAAGAAGGTTTTTCACTGGAAGATGAGGTAAAAAATTCTTTAGTGAGACAGGAATTAGAGAGTCAAGGTAAGGAATTACCAGGTGAGAAAGAAGTGATAATAAGAGATCTGAAAAAAGCAGGAGCAAAAGTACCGGATGTTTTAGATGATAGTGAGCTTCCTATATTTAAAGCAGAATGGAAGCGGCTTAAAGAAGAAGGGAAGATAGCTAAGAGAACAATTATTGATGTTTATAAATATATACATAGTAGAGAAATAGAGACAGCTCTAGGTAATGCTAAAGAAGAGATTAATCTTTTAAAAAAAGAAGGACAAAAAAGATATATTAGGATACATGAAAAATTGAAAGAAATATATGGAGATGTAAAAAAGAATAATTTAGCAGGTGATGTTTTAAGAAGAAGGTTAGAAGGTCTTTTTAAGTTCGAGTATGATGGTCAAGAAGTTGAGCAAAGGCTAGTAAAATCAGTAATGAAAAAAGCCAAGGGTGAGTTAGGCCTATTAGGCATGCTCAGCTTAATAGACCAGTTTCGGGATTTAGAAAAGGAGATAAAAGGTTCTTTGAGTGAGAATTTAAAAGAAGCTTCAGATAAAGTAAATGCTTTTGTAGCAAAGATATATTTAGAAATAACGAAATGCAAAAAACAAAATGTACTCAAAGGCCAAGCAAAGGGTATAGAGGATTCATGTAAGCTGTTAGAGGAAAAGGAGCCGGATTTAGTACAGAGGATTAATGCGCACCGAGCGGAAATTGCAGAATGCTTAGAGCAACCTATATCGTTAAGGAAAGTAATAGAAGAAAATGAGGATTTAAACAAATATTTAGAAGGTGAGCGAAATAGGAAAGGAGAACAGCATCCAAGTACAAAATTAATAGAGAAGCATTTGAAAAATAACCAAGAAATTCTCAAAGCATTAAAACAGCTAGAATTAGAAGAAAAAGGATTGTTGATAAATGAAGAAACAAAAAATGATTATATAGAAGAACTAGAATCTCGCGAAAAAATAAAGTTTGCAATAATAGAGGATGATTTACTGAAGGAGTTCGAGCGTGAAACTTTTAACGAAGAAGCAGTTAAGAGGTTGTTAGAGGAAGCGGAACTTGAATACTATTTGGCAGAAAAATGCATAAAAAGCCCTGTGATAAAAACAAAAAATAATATCAAGCACTTTTATCAAGGTTTATTGTCCCCTTTGATAGATAATTTGACAAAAGATATAATAAATAATGTACCAGGAAGTAGTGAAGGTTGTATACAGAAAGTTAAGCACTGGAGTAAAGTTATGTTTGGTGCAATAAAGATTGGAGCATCAAATGCTTATAAAGAGACTACAGAGAGAAAAGCGTTAAATGTGGCACATAATACTTATAAAGAAGGAGAGACATTTCTTCAATGTTTTCAGTCAAATTATGAAGGTATTGGAGCCTTTTTAGGTAATTTATTTTCTGATGATGGGGTAACATTTAAAAATGGTGTGTGGCCTAAAATAGAAGAGCATTTGCATGGAATGCGGGATAGATTTTTCAAGGATATTGAATTCAATATTGGAAATAAATTGGATGAAGTAAGTGTGACACAGCAACGGCAGGAAACCATGATTGTGACTCAACGATAAGTTCTCAAAGTTCCTCCGGTATTTTCACATACTAAATTAACTATAGCACTTGATTCTTTTTGGATCTCTTTTTCAGTTAAAGTGTGAGTTGGAGAGCAGAAAGTAACTGACAATGCTATAGACATCCTATTCGATTCTATATTATTTCCATGGTATACGTCAAATACTAAAACTTCTGTGATGAGCTCTGAGCTTTTTTTTACCACATTGATTATGTTACCTACTTTCACATCCTTATTTACAATAAATGCAAAATCACGTTTTACACTTTGGTATTTATAATCGATAAATTTCTTTCTACTTACAGGTAAATTTTCAATATTTTCTAATATCACCTCAAAACCTACAACTTTTTGCTTGATATCAAAAAGATCTAATATATTAGGATGCAACTTTCCAAAATAACCTGCTACTTTATTCTTAAAAGAGAGAGTACCTGACTTTCCTGGGTGATAATGTTCTTTTTCTGCTCTCTCTATCGCTAAATTATCACAATTGACGTTAAAAAACTCCAAAGCTGCTATGCAATCAGCCTTTGCGTCAAAAACATCTACTTTTCTATCAGTATTATAATGGTTTCGCGGTAAATTATTTCCTGTTCTTATCCCACTTAAAACATGTTTAGACCGAGCTTTACCATCGTAAATCGGCCCAATTTCGAAGATTGCAAGATCAGATATTCCATGGGCAATATTATCAGCAGTAACTTGCAATAAATTTGGCATAATACTTGGTCTCATTATATTAAAGCTATTGTTAAACGGATTATCGATGATAAATAACTTATTCGAGTAACCAAATTTTTCAGCTGTTGATTCACTCATAAACGACCAGGTTAGCACTTCATGAAACCCTCTGTTTGTCATCAAAATACGCAAATTGTCGTATGTACTATCTACTTCTTCAACATTATTTGGTAGTGGTTCTTCTTTTATTTTGTCATAGCCGTATATCCTTGTTACTTCTTCGATTAGGTCAGCCGGTATTGTCACGTCCGGTCTCCAGCTTGGTACTTGTACATTCCAATTGCCTTCGGTTTTTTTATCAATACTAAACCCTAGTTTCGTTAAGATATCAAGCACCTCATCAGGCGATACAGACACACTTCCAAACTTGTTCACATCCTGATAATCAAAGCTCACCTTGGTGTCAGCACTATCTAAACTGCCAGCAGACACTACGCTTGAGGTTTCTCCACCACATAAGTCCAGAATCATTTTAGCTGCAAGGTTGAGTCCATCAAAAGTAAATCCAGGATCAACTGAACGTGCAAATCTGTAACTAGCGTCTGTGGAGATGCCGAGCTGCCTTGAAGATTTAGTAATAGAGATGGGATCGAACCAAGCAGACTCTAAAAAGATATCAGTAGTTTCAAGAGTACATTCACTGCACTTACCACCTATAATTCCAGCAATTCCATGAATATTTTTATCACCTGCAATAACGCTTATGTCTTTGTTTAATAAGTATTCTTTACCGTTCAAACCAGCAAATTTTTCTCCTTCGTTTGCTTTGCGTACTGTGAGCTCTCCTTCTATTTTTTTTGCATCATACGCGTGCATTGGGCGGCTGAAAGATATCATAATATAGTTCGTGATATCAACTATTGCAGAAATGGAGCGCATTCCTATCGATTCCAGCCTATCTTTTAACCATTTTGGGCTTTCTTGATTTTTTACATTGGCGATGTATATTCCACTAATAAAACTTTCCCCGTCAGTAACTTCAACATCGATTGGTGAATTTATGGAGCTGGTAAGTTGTGGAATGCTTAAAGTCTTTAATGTCCCAATTCCAGTTGCAGCAAGGTCGCGAGCTATTCCATAAATGCCTAAGCAATCTCCACGGTTTGGAGTAACATTTATATCAATTACAGGGTCACAATTGAAAAATTTATCCCCTACTTTATAATCATCGGAAAGCTCGATTATTCCTTCACTTTCCTCTTGAACCAGCGCAAGTTCAGAAGCAGAGCAGAGCATCCCTTCACTTAGCATTCCTCGTATTTTTGTGGACTTAATTGTGAGATCACTTTCTGGCAACGTGCTACCAAGAGATGCAAGTACAGTTTTCATACCTTCTCTAACATTGTTTGCTCCACAGACTATTTGTAGAATTTTACTTCCATCATTTACTTTACATAATTTTAATTTATCAGCATTTGGATGAGGTACGACTTCTAATACCTCTGCAACAATAAACCCAGTCAATCTGGAATTATCGATCACATCTTCTACTTCTAACCCTATGTGAGTTAATTTATCGGTAATTTCTTCTAAACTAGCATTGGTTTCTAAGTGTTCTAATAACCAAGATAATGTGAATTTCATGGACCTAAAAAGAAGTGAAAAAGTTATTGTAATGTAAAATGTAGTGATTTTAAAGCTTATTGTAGTGGAATGAAAAGTGACTTCTGTATCACAAGCAATGATGCAGAAGTTTTTGTAACTTTATATCTTCTTGTAAAGGGAATTTATCTTCTTTATATCACCTTTTAAATCTATCTCCGTAAAGGATTTAAGATTCATATTGTGGGTATCTGCATGGAAGCTATGAATGTAGCCATCTATAGTTAAGTCTCCTATCATATTATGGCTTTCATCTAGTATTTCGCTTCCTATTTGATAATGGCCAGTATGTTCGTTAAAGGAACCATCTGTCAATTTGATGTATCCGTTACCAAATTTCTGCTCTAAATTTAAAGGATGATTAGCGTTAATAAAATCTATTTCGTTCATTATATACCTCACTAAAAATTAAATTATAATTAAAATAAGATGTTAAGTTAAATAATTTAATAAGATTAGTAAATTTTAAAATACAGAGCTGACTGTAATTAACACTCTAATTACATATTTTGTTAATGTATCAATGTTATAATAACACAGAGCCTTATCTTAACCCTTGACTTTGTCCTATAAAATTCATACTTTATTTACTGTTATGGTTCAAGTACATAGGGTCAAAATGGCGTTAAATCCGCTAGAGCAATTTAAAGTATATACAATAATAGAGTTACCTAGGTTATTTGGGTATGACGTAAGCTTTACCAATTCATCTTTTTTCACGATGATTTCGGTGATATTGATGATACTCTTTTTGCTTTTTGGAATAAAGAAGGGGTCAGTAATACCAGGATATTTGCAAGCTGCAGTTGAGTATGTATATGATTTTGTTATTTCAATAATAGAAAATAACACTGGAAGCAAAGGCTTGCAGCACATTCCATTGATATTCACAGTATTTATTTTCATTTTATCGTGTAATTTAGTTGGTGTTCTTCCTTATAGTTTCACGGTCACAAGTCATGTGATAGTCACCTTCGCTTTATCGATGGTGGTTTTTATTTATATAACGATTGTTGGATTTAAAGAAAGGGGAGTAGAATTTTTACGCATATTGCTACCAAAAGGAACTCCTTCGTGGCTTGCACCTATAATAATTATTATTAAGTTGTTTGCTTATTTAGTAAGGCCGGTTAGCCTATCAATAAGGCTTGCAGCAAATATGATTGCTGGTCATACAATCATCAAAGTGATAGCAGGGTTTATTGTAAATATGAACATATTTTTCACTCCTGCGCCGTTTTTGTTCATAATTGCATTGATAGGATTTGAAGTATTTGTTGCAATTTTACAAGCTTATATATTTACTATATTAACATGTGTATATTTGTCAGACGCAGTAAAGTAATTGACTTC
Source organism: Wolbachia endosymbiont of Drosophila bocki (assembly GCF_028982005.1). Lineage (NCBI taxonomy): Bacteria > Pseudomonadati > Pseudomonadota > Alphaproteobacteria > Rickettsiales > Anaplasmataceae > Wolbachia > Wolbachia endosymbiont of Drosophila bocki. The sequence goes on from NZ_JAPQLG010000123.1 coordinate 13,186, forward strand.
CTTGTAGAATATTTTACAATTATATTATAAGGAAATAATTAAAGGTAATATATGGATTTAGTAGCTTTAAAATTTATAGCAATTGGTTTAGCTGTGTTTGGAATGCTCGGTGCTGGTTTAGGTATAGCTAATATCTTCTCTGCTATGTTAAATGGGATTGCGAGAAACCCTGAATCAGAAGGTAAAATGAAAAGTTATGTTTATATTGGTGCTGCCATGGTTGAAATCATGGGATTGCTTGCGTTTGTACTTGCAATGTTATTAATATTTGCTGCTTAACAGATGCCACAGCTTGATGTTTCAACCTTCTTTTCTCAAGTTTTTTGGTTTTTAATTTTTTTCTCTTCACTTTTTTTCGTAGTAAGTTGTTTATTTTTGCCAAAGTTAGATGAAATAATAAGCACTAGAAGTAAGGAAGTATTGGATTCTTTTAATAGTTCTGTTCATCTTTTAAGACTCACGGAAGATCAGGTTGCCAAGTATAATGCCGCTTTAAACCAAGCTAGAATACAGGCAAAAAAAATCATAGATGATGCACTTGCTCAGGTAGAAGAAATGAGAGCTAATGTTAAGAATATACTAGAAGAGGAAGACAAAAAAAAGAGCAAGCTTATTGAAAAAAAAGTGGCAGAATTTAAATCTGAATATACTGATCAGTTAAAACAAATGGCTACTAGTATTGCTTTAATTTATTATACTAAATTGATTAATTCTGAAATTGAAGAGGAATTTATTGCTGACTTGGTGTCTAAAGAATTTTAGGGGTTTTTATGTCTACATCACTGATTATCGGTCTTGCCTTCTTGGTAAGTTTTGTCCTTTCGTATAAATTGCTAAAGAAAGTGGTAAAAAATGCGCTTAACAATAAGCGTAACAAAAGCAAATTTTCAAGTGAAGAAACTGAAAAATTCAGGAAAGATATGTTGGAGTATTACAAAAAATCTTCTAAAAAATACAAAGAATTAGATGCAGAAGTTAATAAAATGATGAATGAAGCACTTGATAAAGCTAATAGTATCATTAAGCACAATAGACAGCAGCTAGATCAGACATTAGATGACAATGCCCATTCTAACTTGAAGAAAGTCACTGACCAAGTTGAAAAAGCTCTTGGAGATTTACAGGCTAACACAGCGAGTATAGCTGCTGATGCTGTAAAAAAAATAATGCATGAACGTAAAGATGATAAGCGTAGTAGTGAGGTCATATCTTCATTTTCACGTGACTTAAATAAAAAATTGCATTAGGTTTAATGCCTATACTTCAAGCTGATAATGTAGAAAAAATTAAGTTTGATTCTAGTTTGTGCAAAGAGCAAGAGAAACTTTTTTACTATAAATTTAATATAATTCCTTGGCAAAAATTAAATGATACTACTTTTTTTATGGTTGAAGACACAAGTCTAGATATCACCCGTTGGGTCGAAACTCATTACGGTATTGACTATGTATTAATAAAAGTGGATAGCGAACAGATTTTAAATCTTCTTAACTCGCACTTTGGTATTTCAGAATTTGCAAGCAACTACTTATATTACAAGAATCCTAATTTTTCAGCCAAAAGCATTAAACTAAGCTCAATATTTTTTGCTTCTTTCTTTATTGTAACTTCAATTTTAACACTAACAGAGAAATATACATATTTTGCTTTGATGTTGATATTTATAATCGGATGTTCTAGTTATTTATTCAAGTTTATAGCTACAATTTTTAACTTATGTGAAACCTCCAACCAAAAAGTGGATTATAGTAAGCTGAATGAAGAAGATTTTCCTATATATACTATTTTATTGCCTGCTTTTAAAGAAAGTGCAGTGATAGAGCAATTGGTTGAAAGCATTGAAAGTTTGGATTATCCAAAATCAAAATTAGATGTGAAGCTTCAGGTAGAAAGTGATGACCAAGAAACGCTAGCAGCTATAGAAAAGTACACTTTACCGCAGTATTTTGAAGTAATAAAAGTGCCTCATTCTTTGCCTAGAACAAAAGCCAAGTCATGCAATTATGCTATGAGCTTTGCTAGGGGAAAGTATGCAGTAATATATGATGCGGACGATAAACCAGACCCATTGCAGTTAAAAAAAGCACTGATTGAATTTAATAAGGGCAACGATAAGTTAGCCTGTGTACAGGCAAAATTAAATTACTATAATTGTGATTATAATTTTCTCACAAAATCCTTTTCTCTGGAGTATATGAACTGGTTTCAATACTTGTTGCCTAGATTCCAAAAAATGAACATGCTGATGCCTTTGGGTGGTAGCAGTAATCATTTTTCAGTAAAAATTCTAAAAAAAGTGTTTTTCTGGGATGCTTACAGTGTTACCGAAGATGCTGACCTCGGTTTGAGACTTGCGCAAATGGGATATAAAACCAGGATGATTGACTCAGAAACATTGGAAGAGTCACCAATTGCTGTATTTGCTTGGATTAAGCAAAGAGCGCGCTGGATCAAAGGCTATATGCAAACTTATATTGTTCATTTAAAAAATATAAAGTCACTTTATAAACACACTGGATTTAAGGGAATTTTGCTATTGAATCTTTTTGTTGGCTCTGCAGCTTTTATATTTTTTACTACTCCATTTTTACTACTTTCATTGATACTAACTAAAGTTTTAAATGGATTATTTTTGTACTACTTTGTAGTGGTATACGTTACTAACCTGATTCTTTTGGTAATAGC
>NZ_JAPQLG010000124.1:0-1392 GCF_028982005.1 Wolbachia endosymbiont of Drosophila bocki
TTTTATAATGAATTTTGTCAGTAGCCACCAGATTTTTTCAGTTCCTATGCAACAAAGCCCACTGGAATCCCAAAAAAGGATGATGTCATCCTAGTGCTCCTTTTTTTGTCATCCGAGTAGCTGACACTTGGATGACATCGTCATAAAGGAACCAGTGTCAGCTACTCGGATGACAGGAGAAGGGGCTACTTGCATGACGGTGTCGGTAAACTTAGAGCTATAATAACTATTTGCCTTTTTTCTGCTTAGGTTATGCAAGAAGTCTACTGTCTGAGAAAAGGTAGATAAAAGATGAAAACAGATAGAAGTATTTTAGTAGCTCAAAAAGAACGTTAAGTCATGCTTTTTATTTATATTGACAGCGTATATGACATCGTTTACGATTAAAGTTAATAACAATAATTTATATTTGTCATGTTTGCGGTAATTGAGACTGGTGGAAAGCAATATTTAGTAAAAGAAGGTAGTATAATAAAGGTAGAGAAGTTAGAAGCTGAAGAAAAAAAAGAGGTGGAAATCAATAAGGTGATTTGTATTTCAAATAATGGCTTATCTTATTCATCTAATGCTACTGTTAAAGCTGAAGTGTTGGAGCAGTGCAGGGGGGAAAAGATTATAATCTTTAAGAAGAAAAGAAGAAAAAATTACCGTAGGAAAACTGGTCATAGGCAGTATATAACTGTTCTTCGTATAAATGAAATTAGTCTTCAAAAGTAAGAGGTAAGATATGGCAACTAAAAAATCAGGTGGTAGTTCCTGTAATGGTAGAGATTCAGCGGGTCGTAGGTTAGGAATAAAGAAGAATGGGAAGGTTATTCCTGGTAACATAATTGTGCGCCAAAGAGGCACAAAATTCCATCCTGGGAGGAATGTTGGTATAGGTAAAGATCATACGATTTTTGCTAAAATAGAAGGCTGGGTCAGCTTTAGAAGGTCAGCAAATAAAAAGACTTTTATTGATATCGTGCCTACAGATAATATGAAAGCTTCAGCTTGAGTAGATCATGGGTCTGTAGCTCAGGTGGTTAGAGCGCACGCCTGATAAGCGTGAGGTCGGAGGTTCAACTCTTCCCAGACCCACCATTTAGTAGTTACTAACTGTGTTTCCTATAGCGGTTTTGATATTGTATAAGCAAAAACATGAGTTTATATGAAAATTTAGTAACCAGTGAATCAGTGGCGGCTGGTCATCCAGATAAAGTAGCAGATCAAATTTCAGATGCAATACTTGATGAGTACCTTTTTGCTGATCCTTTTGCGCGAGCTGCAATAGAGACTTTAGTCACCAAAGATAACGTTATTATGGCTGGGGAAGTGTTTGGGCCTAAGAACCTGTTTAAAATCTTCGTAATAGGAGAGAAATGAAGGAAAGGACAATCATTTGCAAGCTGG
>NZ_JAPQLG010000125.1:0-2334 GCF_028982005.1 Wolbachia endosymbiont of Drosophila bocki
AAGGAACCAGTGTCAGCTACTTGGATGATACCTTTTTTCTACTTAGTTTGGGTTATGCAAGAAGTCTATTATAATCAGGCTTTAAGTGTGCGGAAGTAATTTTTTTCGTTAAAGTAAAAAATTTTTTCTATAGCTGATCAAAGTGGGATCAAGAGAAACTTACCACTTTCTTTACAAAGGGTTTGATGTTACCATTTGACTGCCTATTCTGAATTTATTGAATGAACGTTAACATAAAGAATCTAGTTCATGCTTTCTCTAAATTGCCAAGTTTAGGGCCATCATCATCACGCAGGTTAGTTATACATTTACTCCAAAACAAAGAAAAAGTTATGCTACCACTTGCATCTTTGATTAAAGAGCTAGCAGATCTTATAATAGAGTGTGAAGTTTGCGGAAATCTAGATACTAAGTCACCTTGTTCTATTTGTACTAACCCAAAACGTGACACTAAGTTACTGTGTGTAGTAGAAGAATTAGGTGATCTATGGGCGTTTGAAAAAGGAAATATATATTCAGGTTTATACCATGTTTTGGGTGGCAGATTGTCTGCAATAAATGGCATAGGTCCAAAAGAACTCAACCTTGACACTATTCTGAAAAGAGTGACAGAGTCTAAAATTGAAGAGATAATTATCGCAATTAATCCGACATTAGAGGGCCAAGTTACTGCACAATATATAATTGAATTGCTAAAAAATTTGGATGTGAAAATATCACGCCTTGCTTGCGGCATACCAATGGGCGGAGAAATTGACTATCTTGATGAAGGAACGCTGAGGATAGCACTTACTTCAAGACAAGAATATGAGTTAAATATAAAATAAGACATGTGCTTAAAAAAACTTATATCGCTAATAACATTCAAAAAGAAAAAAATAGTGCCACCACTTAAAGTGGTGGCTTGGGAAAATGACCACCTAAACTATAAGCAATTTTCAGGTAAATTCAATACTATAATTAAAACAATTGATCAGTCTTTTACAATAATATCTTTGGAAGGATATGATGGATGGGGCAAGACGTTTTTTTTGAAAGAATGGGTAAAAGAGTTAAAACAGCAAAATGAAATTGCAGCTTATTATAGTGCATGGGATATCAATGCATTGGACCAACCACTGCCTTCTTTTTTAAATTTCCTATTTGAAGATTTATTTGTATCGTATAAAGTAAAAAGAAGTGTTATACAACAGTTCAAGAACATAAACCAAGAGCTATTTTCTCTAAACACACTAGGAAAGCTGATCAGTAAATCTCCACTTGCTATGCTTTCAGTATTTCTTGATGCTGCAAAAGAGGCTGATAAAAAAGACATAGGTTTTGTCTTGAGTGAATTAAGTCTTCTCCAAAGAAGAAAAGAGAGTACTAGAGATTTTAAAACACAGTTAGCGGATGTGGTTAATAAAATCAGAAAAGACAAAAACATTTACATAATGGTGGATAATCTTGATGTGTGCCGTCCTAAATTCGTTGTCGATTTTTTGGAATCTATAAAGTATATGCTTGATGTGGAGGGGCTGGTTTTCATTATTTCTGTAAGTAAAGATAAGAGTAATGTACAAAGAGCAATCAGCACAATACTTGGACCAAATTTTGACCTAAAATCTTTTACTGATCTCTCTTTACATTTGCCAAAACAACCGATAGAAAAATTTACAAAAGAACTATTTGAAAATATTAAATTACCGAAAAAGTCAAAAAATTTGATTGTAGATAGTTTTATATTTTATGCAGAAAGCCTGTCACTATCGTTAAAAACAATAGAATACTGCGTAAAAAAAATAAAGCTGTGTCTTCTGAATCACACAAGAGAAGAATTACCTGATCCGAATTTGTTTTCATTTTTGGTAATACTGCAATCGATAAATATTGATATATATGAGGAATTAGGTTTTTCATATCAAAGAGCATTGGAAAAAATTGAAAATGAATATAAATCTTTAGTTCTAAATGGTCAAGAAGAATGGGAAAAACTTAAAACCTCTCTAGAAACTGCTTTTGCAGAGAGGGAGTCAAAAATTAACAAAGCTATAAAGGATATACTATTTTGAAAAGATACCCTACCTTTACATACACAAAGATAGGGTAACATTTGATTAACGCCCTTTTACTATGTCATTACCTTGTTCAAACTTTCTGATTAATTCGCTTACATTGACATTAGATAATTTTTTACCTGCAGATTTGTCATTATGTGAAGCATCAGGTTTACGAAGGTCTTCCTTACTGTTACTCCTAGTAATATTACATCTAACAATGTTTGAATTATTAGAACCTGTTTAAAATCTTCGTAATAGGAGAGAAATGAAGGAAAGGACAATCATTTGCAAGCTG
>NZ_JAPQLG010000126.1:0-769 GCF_028982005.1 Wolbachia endosymbiont of Drosophila bocki
GACACGGCCCAGACTCCTACGGGAGGCAGCAGTGGGGAATATTGCACAATGGGCGCAAGCCTGATGCAGCAACGCCGCGTGAGGGATGACGGCCTTCGGGTTGTAAACCTCTTTTAGCAGGGAAGAAGCGAAAGTGACGGTACCTGCAGAAAAAGCGCCGGCTAACTACGTGCCAGCAGCCGCGGTAATACGTAGGGCGCAAGCGTTATCCGGAATTATTGGGCGTAAAGAGCTCGTAGGCGGTTTGTCGCGTCTGCTGTGAAATCCGGAGGCTCAACCTCCGGCCTGCAGTGGGTACGGGCAGACTAGAGTGCGGTAGGGGAGATTGGAATTCCTGGTGTAGCGGTGGAATGCGCAGATATCAGGAGGAACACCGATGGCGAAGGCAGATCTCTGGGCCGTAACTGACGCTGAGGAGCGAAAGGGTGGGGAGCAAACAGGCTTAGATACCCTGGTAGTCCACCCCGTAAACGTTGGGAACTAGTTGTGGGGTCCATTCCACGGATTCCGTGACGCAGCTAACGCATTAAGTTCCCCGCCTGGGGAGTACGGCCGCAAGGCTAAAACTCAAAGGAATTGACGGGGACCCGCACAAGCGGCGGAGCATGCGGATTAATTCGATGCAACGCGAAGAACCTTACCAAGGCTTGACATATACGAGAACGGGCCAGAAATGGTCAACTCTTTGGACACTCGTAAACAGGTGGTGCATGGTTGTCGTCAGCTCGTGTCGTGAGATGTTGGGTTAAGTCCCGCAACGAGCGCAACC
>NZ_JAPQLG010000127.1:0-2719 GCF_028982005.1 Wolbachia endosymbiont of Drosophila bocki
AAATGGCTGTTTTATAATGAATTTTGTCAGTAGCCACCAGATTTTTTCAGTTCCTATGCAACAAAGCCCAGATGAATCCATTCTCTTTAGAAAATAGTGGTTGCGTGTATGCTGATTACAATGCAACTGCTCCAATTAGTGAAAATGTAAAAAAAAGTATATTTGAGGTCTTGTCAAAACAAACGCTCAATCCATCATCACTACATAAGAGAGGACAAGAAGCGAGGAAGATTCTTCAGGATGCAAGAGATAACGTACGTGGTGCTATTGGCGTTTCAAGTGATAAAGAAATAGTTTTTACGTCTGGTGCAACTGAAGCGAATAACCTTGTTATGAGAGGAATAGCAGGCTACCTGCATATAATTTCAGCTATAGAGCATCCTTCAATTCTTAATTCTGCATGTAATCCATATATAATACCTGTTAATCAGGAGGGCATTGTTGACTTTTTAGAGCTAGAAAAAATTCTAAGCGAACTTAAAGGAAACAAAGCAATAGTTTCAGTTATGATGGCAAATAACGAAACCGGAGTTATTCAACCTATTGAGGAAATAGCTAAAATAGTACACAAGTTTGGAGCAATTTGCCACACTGACACTGCTCAAAGTGTTGGGAAAATTAAAGTTAATATGGAAGATTTAGGAGTGGATTTACTCACTTTATCCGCCCATAAATTTGGCGGTGTAGCAGGCAGTGGAGTTTTAATATTCAACAAAGAACTTGCGATAGAACCTATTATAATAGGTGGTGGACAAGAGAAGGGATTTCGTGGTGGTACGGAAAATATTGTTGCAATTGCAGGCCTTTCTGCTGCACTGCAAAATATTCCAGATCTTTTATCAAAAATGGATGAAGTAAAGGAGCTACGCGATCAATTAGAGTGTGAATTATTAAATCTTGCCAGTGACATAAGAATCTTCGGTAAAAACTCTAAGAGGCTGCCAAACACAAGTTTTATTTATATGCCAGGAGTAAAGAGTGATGTGCAGCTCATGCATTTTGACTTGAATTATATTGCAGTTAGTAATGGCTCCGCATGTTCTTCTGGAAAAGTTGAGCCTTCCCATGTTTTGCTTGCAATGGGGGCAACAAAAGAGCAAGCAGAGTGTTCAATTAGAATCAGTATAGGTCCAGAAACTAAACCACAAGACATAAAAAAAATAGTGGATTGTTGGTATAATATCTACAAGCAGAACTCCTTGGTATAGATAATACGTGGTATCATGCAGGCACTGGCCGAGCATTAGATGTAAAAAATTACTTTACAACCCCGCGGTATCTCTAGATCCCGCTAACAAGCAGCGGGATGACGGTTGTTAGGCTAGCTGTCATCCAAGTAGCTGACACGGGTTCCTTTATGACGGCAGTGCCCCTATGGTGTCATTCCAGTGCCCTGACTACTTGGATCTAGCAAGCTTTGCTTGCAAATAAGTCTAATACGTGTCGCGTTTTATGCCAAAACACAATTGGAGTTACATGCAAAATAGATCCCAGACTGGGATGACAAAAAAAGAGCACTGGAATGACACCATTTGCTGTGCAATTTACCTTCAAAAATGAATGTTCGTACAGCTATGGATTCATTCGCGGTATCTCACCATAGATCCCGCTGACAAGCAGCGGTATGACGGTTATCAGTAAACATGAATTACTTTAGCTATGCAATCAGGCTTCCTAAAAACACTTTGTAGCCAATCAATTCTTGAGTATAAAAAAAATTCCTTTAATAGTAAGGTATGCTAATCAGGAATTTAATAAAACGAGCAACTCAAGTAGGAAGCAGTGAAAATGCAATACGGTATGTCGAATATCTCTATCAATTTGAGAAGTTTAGAAACACATTAAACCTCACTTTGTCACTAATAAAGCAAAATAGGCTTTCGTTTGAGATATACCAAGAGGGATTAGTGGATATGGAAGAGGGAGTGTGTAAGACAATCAGGTCTTCCGGTGTAAATAGATATGTTATTGTACTGAGGAAGTCAAACCCATACATTATAGTGCATGAACTTTCACACATGGTTGAAAATGAACTGAACTTAAATTTGGAGCAGGAATTCCTCCATAAAGTTTACCAGGATATTGAGCAGAACCTAAAGCAAGCAAATATTCTTGTGCAGAAAATTATCGGCCAAGTTATATTTAAGGAGATACAGGCTTATCAAACTGCAAAATCACGTGCATCTGAATTATTTGCACGCTATTTTGAGCTATTTGCTTGGGCGCAGGAGGTTTACCCTAAAGATAAAGAATACTTAATCCGCACTCAAGACTTAAACAAAGTGTTCCTTGCTACTGACCAATGGAAAAAGAGCTACCTTGATTCACAAATGATGGAGAGAATAGATAAGGAAATCAAGGAATACAGCAATAAAACTGCCACTAAAGACGTAACCAAAGTGCAAAGCAGTTGGACTAATAAATTTTCTCCTGGGGGCAAAAAAATTAGCTCTATATTTGGAGATGATGATTAGCTTATAGTGCAGGCCAGACGTCATACCGTGATTCATTCTTTTGGTGTACGAACATTGCAATTTGCAGGTAATTTGAGTAGTAGATGGTGTCATTCCAGTGCTTGACACTGGAATCCAGGAATTTGGATTGGGCACTAAGTTGGTGAGCATAAAAGTGGCTGATCTTATGTTAAAACACAACGTTCTTGATGAGATTACGGCAAGGCTGGATTCCAGTGGGCTTTGTTGCATCGCTACTTATGAAA
>NZ_JAPQLG010000128.1:0-3468 GCF_028982005.1 Wolbachia endosymbiont of Drosophila bocki
TGACACCCATTTGTTCCTATAGTTGTCTTTTCTCGTCTACCTTATTTTGCCACTCTGCTGAACAGATACATAAAGAAAGTGGAAAATTGGACATTCTCAACTCAGCTCCTGCAGATTAAAAATTAAGTTGAATAAAAATTGGATTTGACGCAGTTTTTTCCCATAGTTTAAGAAATTAAAAGTTTAACGATTAGAATTATAATTACAAACCACAATAAAAAATAGACTTTTCCATTTGATTTATTTTTAATTTGGATGTTTTCTAATTTTTTATCAGCTATTAGGTTTAATTTTTCTATAAGGCTAAATATCCCTTGGATTGTTTTTACAGGATAAGAACTTCTAATTTTTTCCCTATACCCTATTTTACTTTCATGTTGACTGCTTATCCACGCTTCAACTACTTTCCACATATTGATTTCTGGGTAGATCTTTCTACATGTCCCTTCCAGTAAAATCATAGTTTTCTGCAGCAATAACAATTGTGTTTGAACTTTCATATCAAAATCACCAGTTATTTTTAATAGCTGAGCAAGTAAACTAGCAAATGAAATCTTCTGTATAGGCTGCCCAATAATGGGTTCACCTATTGCCCTGCAAGCTGTGACAAAATTTCTATGCTGTGATGAAACGTAACCAGCTTTAAAGTGCATTTTTGCAACGTGATCATAATCCCGATTTAAAAAGCCTTTGAGTATCTCTATAACGTAATAGCATGTCTCACGATCTATTCTACCCATGATTCCACAATCCAGAGCAATAATATTGTTATTACTATCAACCATTAGATTTCCAGGATGCATATCAGCATGAAAAAAACAATCCCTGTATACCTGATTACAAAACGATTCTATAAGATTGATAGCTATTTGCTTATGATTATTCAGTTTTTCAACTTCGTATATTGGCGTTGCTTCTATCCATTCTAATGTTAAAACCTTTTTTGCAGTTCTATTCCAATCTATTTCAGGTACATAAAAACCTCTGTCATTTTTTGTGTTTTTCTTTAGTTCCGAAGAGTGAGCAGCTTCAAAACGTAGATCTAACTCTAATCGGCAAATTTCAGCAAAAGTTTTAACTAATTCAATTGGCCTCAGCCTTTTTGATTGTTCGCTAAATTTTTCTGCAATTTCTGCAAGCCAAGAAAGCATTTTTATATCTCTTGAGAATGTTTTCTCAATATTTGGCCTTAAAACCTTCACAGCAACTTCCTTACCCTCAGTTGTAACCGCTCTATGCACCTGAGAAATCGATGCTGCTGCAATTGGCTTTTCAGAAAAGCTTGAAAAAATGTCGCTCAATTTACAATTAAACTCACTTTCTATAGTTTTAACTGCTATTTTATGTGAAAATGATGGCAATCTATCACATATCAATAACAAGTTACTTGTTATATCTTCATTTAAAACATCAGTACGTGATGAGATAGACTGCCCAAACTTAATGAACACCGGACCTAATTTTTCAAGAGCACACTTTAGCTTGTGGCCTTGTATTTTATTTATTGATTTTTTTGATGGTGGAAGTAAATAAGGTAATATATTGTAACGCGTCAGCACCGTAGTTATGTGCAGAAGACGCAAAATATTTTGAATCATTTCGCTGCGTAACTGCTAAATATTTCATTTAGGGTTCTATTTTTCATAATCTCATCAGGCTTGCCTTGGCAATAGATAGTATTATTTATACAAATTATGTAATCTGAGGATGGTAGAGCAGAGTTAAGATCATGAGAAGTCATAAGAATCGATACCAATCGTTTTTTTGCTATTTTATTTATAATATCATAAAATTTAGCCCGCGCGTTAATATCCATTGCACTAACTGGTTCATCTAGAATGATCAAGTCAGGCTCTGCAATTAAACAACGTGCAAGTAGCAATAATTGTGTTTGCCCTGCAGAAATTTCTAACACTTGATTCTTCAAAATGTTACCGATACCAACCAACTCTATCGTTTCTGTAATAATGGATTGATTTTTCTTTAGTCTTTTCAAGGAGCTATTTAAAAGGAAATATTCAACTGTTATTGGCATCAAATTACTAATACTAAAATTTTGCGGCATATAGCCAATTTTTATGTTGTCAGCAAATACGATATTACCGGTACAGCTTTTATTTATGCCAGCAATTGCTTTCACTAAAGAGGTTTTACCTCCACCATTTGGACCAAGTATTGTAATTATGTCTCCTCTTTCCATGAACATATTGATATTGTCAAGGATTCTTTTACCATCATATGTGAGAGCAAGATTTTCTATTTTTAGAACACGATTATTGACATTATTCAATTTATTGACAAAATTTAACTTCTTCTCAACGTTTATATGAGACATTTACTGACTTTTTTTCTATTACTTTCATTTACACTATACTATAATATCGCCTTTTCATCCAATTTAAAAGTTGTAGTTACAATCAAACCTATCCACTCACTTGTAGCTTCTATTACAGAAGGGATTTTAGAACCGGAATTGCTTGGCTATGCAACATCTGCGCATAATTATATATTAAAGCCATCTGATGCGAGTAATTTAGAATCAAGTGACGTTATATTTTATGTTGACGATAACTTAGAGACGTTTGTTCAAACTTTCGCCAAAAATAATAAAGAACTAGTGCAATTGTCAAAGGCAATCAACCTACTTCCTACTCGGCCACATTCATTTTCTAGAAAAATTACTCACATTAAAGATGAAAAAGATTTACACATTTGGCTGAGTCCCGAAAATGCAAAGAGCATGATACTTTCTGTAAGTGCAACATTGTCTAACATAGATAAAGAAAATTCCCATCGATACAACTCTAATGCAACAAAAGCTATAAAAAAAATAGACCAAGAAGTAAAAGAAATCATGAAAGAACTGAATGATTTTAAAAATCAAAAATATATCGTCACTCACGATGCTTATCAATATTTTGAAAAATATTTTGGTTTAAATCACCCAAGCGCCATTCTTTTCATAGAAGAGGATTCTTACATAGGTATGAGGAGTTTAATGAAGCTAAAAAAGATAATGAAGGAAGAAAACGTTAAATGTATATTTGCTCATTCACAGGAAGACAGCATAAAGCCTAATGCTCTTTCTAATGACGCAAAAATGGTAGTTCTTGATCCTATTGGATCAGACATAGAGCCTGGAAAAGATGCATATCTAGCTATAATCAATAACATTGCACAAAATTTTAAGTCTTGTTTTGTTGAGTAATAAGTTCCCTTTTAGCTTACTGTTTTATTGTTCTGCATTTATTTGTCCTTTACATATTATGCAGGTTTAGAATTATGCTTTATTCTTACGTTTATGTCTTGGCCCAATACAATCAATAAGTTAAGCAAGTATTCTAAGGAGAACCCTTCGATTTTTGACCTATTGATTTGAGATACTTTAGGTTGATCAATCTTTAGAACCTGTTTAAAATCTTCGTAATAGGAGAGAAATGAAGGAAAGGACAATCATTTGCAAGCTGG
>NZ_JAPQLG010000129.1:0-4903 GCF_028982005.1 Wolbachia endosymbiont of Drosophila bocki
AGCGCGTTCAGCTTATTTAGATAAAAATCTAGATGTAGATGAAGTTTTGTAAAGACATACAGTATCTATACACTGCAAAAAATTGAACATAAGACGCTGATACATTAAGTAATCCTTACCTTTTAATCTGCAGATTGGCGAAAGCAAATACAACAGCTTCAATTTTATGATAAGGGGGCTGGCGGAGTTTGTCAAGGAAGTTTTTTCGTTTCTAACGATTGTTAACATGCTGCAAAAAACTATGCAAGAGGTCTACCACTTTATTAGGTATTTGTGCAGTTATTGGTGTTATCAAGATACTCCCTAATCTTCTTCAAGTCCTCCCAGGCTAAACGTTTTTGTGCTGGTTGGCGAAGTAGGTAAGCTGGATGAAATATAGCGGCTGTGGTGATTGAATTGGACAAATATTGGTTAGTGTACGTATGAAACCTGCCACGCAAATTCGATATAGTTTTTGTGCTGTCAAGAAGGCTATAACATGCGATTCCCCCGACCAAAACTAAAATTTGTGGTGAAACTAGTGCAACGTGTTTTTCGACAAATGGTCTGCACACATCAAGCTCTAGGTCGGTTGGCTTTCTATTGCCAGGTGGACGCCAAAATACAGTATTGCTTATGTATACCTTAGTGCGATCAAGATTGATTGCATTTAACATTTTATCGAGCAACATTCCACTTGCACCACAAAATGGTATGCCTTGAAGGTCTTCATTTGCTCCTGGAGCTTCACCAACGAGCATAACTTTTGCGTTTGGATTACCATCGGAAAAGACAGTATTAGTTGCAGTTTTTTTTATCTCACAACCTTCAAATGATTCAACTGCACTTCTTAGTTCATCCACACTATTACATTTGCTTGCAAGTTTCCTTGCTTCAATTATCCAGTCACTTGGAAACATGTCTTTTCCATCTTTAGTGTCATCCCAGCGCGTATCTGCATCTTTCTTCTGGGTCCCAGTTTGGATAACAGAGGGTTGTACACTCTCTTTGCTCTCCAATTTTTTTTCCTCTTCACCCTCCATTAGTGTGCAATCAACGCCCACTTCATGGTAAAATTTTAATAATTCTAGGTCTTTATTGCTCATAATGCTTTTTAACCTTTTGTGCTTTTTTCATGGCCATATCATACTTTAATTTAGATAAATGTCTAATATATAATATGCCGTTTAAGTGATCTAATTCATGCTGAATACACCTTGCAAGCCAACCACTAGCTTTTAGTGTTTGTTCTTCGTTATTTAAGTCTCTGTATTTCACAGTTAAATACTTTGGACGCTTAATTTCATAGCTTTGCTCTGGAATTGAAAGGCACCCTTCCTTGAGAATTACTTGTTCATCAGATAATTCCGTAATTTCTGGATTAATCATGCAAAATTTGCCAGTTGATTCATATCCTGCTGGCTCATTTTCAATTGTTTCTAGCTGAACATCCATAACAAAAATTCTCTTTAACACTCCAACTTGCACTGCAGCAAGGCCAAAGCCTTCTGCGTCGTACACAGTTTCGAACATGTCGTTTACTAATTCTTTAATTTTATCGTTTATATCTGTTACTTCACTGGCACGTGTGATTAGTCTTTCGTCAGGAGCAATTACAATTGGTAATATGGACATAAAAATTACGATTCTATGTTTTGCTTTTCCTTTTGTCCAGAATTTAGTGTATATTAAAATGTTGCTATATCTATAATAGGAATATAAATTATTAAAGAAAGCTACAACTTAAATGAAATTGCGTAATAAGGTCAACTAATGTACTCTGCAGTAATAGCAAAACCAAAGAGAAACGTTTTTGCTGTTTTAGACATAGGTACAACAAAGATTATTTGTCTAATCGTTAAGATAAATGGCAACTTCAGCTATAAAGTAACAGGAACGGGTTATAAGATTGCAGAAGGTGTAAACGGTGGATCAATAACTAATGTAAAACACGCAAATTACTCCATCTCATCAACTATAGGTTTAGCTGAGCAAGTGTCAGAGGAAACTATAGATCAGATATATGTGAATATTGCTGGATGTGGCATCTCATCTTTCAATGTACATAATGAAATTATTGCAGCTAATCATGAAATTTCTGACCGGGATATAAAACGTGTAGTTTTTCAGACGTTTGAGAAATATATTGAGGAGAATGTTATCATTCACAATATACCACTGAAATATCACTTAGATGACATGACTGACATAAAAGAAGTTGGTGGATTGTACGGAAAAAGACTATCTGCTGATGTTAATGTTGTCACTGCTTCGCGTCCAGCGCTTACCAATATTGAAAACTGTATTACCAATAATGGTGGATTAAATATGGCAGGTTGTATTGCTTCTGCATATTCTGCAGGTCTTGCCTGTCTGAGTGGAGATGAAAAAGAGCTCGGGGCTGCTATTGTTGATATAGGCGGTGGGTGCACTGCAATTGGAATTTTCAAAAGAGGGAAACTTGTGTATGCAAGCAGCGTTCCAATTGGTGGTGTTCATATCACTCGAGATATTGCTTACGGGCTATGCACAAGCATAGAACGTGCAGAGTATATAAAAATACTGTATGGCAGCACTATCGTAACTTCAATAGATGAGAATGAGTACATTACAATGCAAAACAACGAAAATGATGAACCTACTCAAGTATTCAAATCTGAGCTTATTAACATCATAAGACCAAGAGTTGAAGAAATACTTGAAATGGTAAGAGAGCAATTTCAAGAGCAGAAAGATCCAATTAATAAAGTAGTGATCACAGGTGGAACTAGTCAACTCACAAGCATGAAGGAAATTGCAGGCTATATATTCAATAAGCAAGTTCGAATTGGGTGCCCTGAGTCTTGTAGCGGTCTTGATGGCGAATATGATAAAAATCCTGTATTTTCTGCTGCTATAGGCTCTATAAAGCTAATAGTTGACACTTTTTATAAAAATAACTCTGGAATGCTCGGTCGAGATGGTAAAATGAGTAAATTGTATAATTGGGTTAAATCGAAAGTTACAGTCTAGATTTCTGTTTTTACCACTTTTCATACAAATGACTTGACACTAGGATCCATAGGACTTATTTTTATAATATGTAAAATTATTATGTTTATGTACTTGCGAGTAAGCGTACCAATTACAATAAGACATGGAAAATATGAACATAACTATACACTCACAAGAAGATTTTAAATTTATGCGCAAGGCTGGCAGGCTTGCTGCTGAAACTCTTGATTTCATTGCACCGTACGTAAAGATAGGGGTGACAACTAATGAGTTAAATGATCTATGTCATGATTTTATAATTAATGCAGGTGCAATTCCAGCACCACTAAATTATAGGGGATATCCAAAATCAATTTGCACTTCAAAAAATGCAGTTGTGTGCCATGGTGTTCCCGATGATAAACCGCTTAAAGATGGAGATATTTTGAATATTGACGTTACGGTGATTTTAAATGGCTGGCATGGTGATACAAGTCGCATGTTTTGGATTGGCAAGCCATCAATAAAAGCAAAACGTTTATGTGACGCTACTTATAATGCGTTGATGGAAGCGATCAAACAAGTTAAGCCCGGCAATAAGTTAAATGAAATAGGGCTTGCTATAGAGAAGTATATTGAAGATTTTGGATATTCTATCGTACGCAGCTACTGCGGACATGGTATAGGAAAAGTCTTTCATGCTCCACCAAATGTAGTGCATTTCTATGATCAAGATGAAAATCTCGTCTTGAAGGAAGGTATGTTCTTTACAATAGAGCCAATGATTAATGCTGGAAAACATGAGACTCTGCTCAGTAAACTCGATGATTGGACAGTGACAACACGCGATCTTTCACTTTCTGCTCAATTTGAACATACGCTCGGAGTAACAAAAGATGGTGCTGAAATATTCACATTATCACCTAAAAATTGGCACTTCCCGCCTTATAATTAGATTTTTTTAAATTCTGCTATACTGCAACTATACTTGGTTTACTTTGGGTAATTTTGAAGAAAGCTCACCCTTAATTTGCGATATAGCAACTAGCCCAATTAATGCACAGAAAATCATGTAAAAACTAGCTGAAGTCTCTTGTCCTGTAACCTTGATAATTGTTGTGCATATAAATGGTGCAAGGCCGCCAAAAAATCCAGCAGCTATATTTCTTGATAAACCAAATCCACTGTACCGAACCTTTGTTGGAAATAATTCGCACATAAGTGCACTGACAGGACCAAGCGATGCAGCTATTGGAATTATAAAAGAATGTGTGCCAGCAAGTAATTGCCACTACATAACATTGAAAAAACTGGATAACTTACTATTACAAAAGCTATAAATGCAAATTTCATAACTTTTTCTCTTCCTACCTTATCAGAAAGTATAGCAAATAATATTGTCAATCCTCCGAGCGCAATTTGACTCAGTATTTCCACTATATGATTAAAATGAGTATTTACTGTTAATATTTTATTCGTAAGCACATTGAAAAATACCAAATATATATAGAGAGACGCATTTTCAACCAAGTCAATACCTATTGATATTAGAACAGGCTTTTTGTAATTGTTTAATAACTCTTTTAGTGGCAATTTAGACGGATTTTTTTGTCTTTTATACTCTGGGCTTTCATCAAGTATATATCTCATATATATGCTGATTAATCCCATTGCTAAACTGAAAATGAAAGGTAATCTCCACCCCCAAGATTCAAAATCAGATACTTTTTTGCATATGAGTACCGCTATCAGGCTTAATATTGAACCAAGAATTGCACTTAATACCTCAATGCTGCCAAAAAATCCTTTTTTGTTTTTAGGAGCATGTTCTATTAAAAATGGTGCATTTCCTGCTTCTCCTCCAAGAGATATACCCTGCAATAATCTTAGAACCTGTTTAAAATCTTCGTAATAGGAGAGAAATGAAGGAAAGGACAATCATTTGCAAGCT
>NZ_JAPQLG010000130.1:0-2238 GCF_028982005.1 Wolbachia endosymbiont of Drosophila bocki
CAGCTTGCAAATGATTGTCCTTTCCTTCATTTCTCTCCTATTACGAAGATTTTAAACAGGTTCTAAGATTTACGATATTTTAATCCCGGTAGAATATCTTATAAAATCAGATTATATGTTATACCTATGGAAATAGATAACTTTCAGCAATATTACAACCAAGAAGAAATGAAGACAGTAACATTAGCTCAAATTTATAAAGACTTGGTAATAAAGATATTCGATATAGCCACAAGCAAAATGTAAGCTACTATTAATGGTATTATGGAAATAGCACCAACGATACCACCTACTATACCTACTACCAGAGGTGACGGAGTAGTAAGGCTTAATATAATAAGTGGGAGAGATATAATTGATAGTATTATAGAAATTACACCTACTGTTTTTGGAAGAGATAGAAATCCTTTTGAATCTAAGTGTTCTTTTTCCCTTAAATAATATAAAGAAAGTGCTTATACACATTATAGCACAAAGTATTACTGCTGCTATTTTTATTATAGCTGCTGCTATAAGTGCTGCTAAATAAGCTATATTCATTGCAATTGTCACACACCATAATAAAAAAGTCAACTCCATATGTTTAGGTTGTAAAATCCCAAAAAGCAGCCAGAATAGAATAAGCAAACATTTACGAATTGAATTTAGTGCAAACAAGGGTGTTGATATCAACCATACTCTGCAGAATCGCAATATGGTATGACTACATGCTTTTTATTGATTTGATTAACATAATCAGCAGAGAGTTTTGTTTTGCAAAAGATGTCTACAGTAACATACTGCAATTATTTGGAATTGTAGGGCTAGGTGCAATTGTAAGGCCACTTGGTGCACTCATATTTGGTCACGTTGGTGACAGGTATGGAAGGAGGATAGCATTAATAATTACTATCTTGCTAATATCGATACCATCAAGCCTCATTGCATTTATTCCAAGTCACAATCAAGTAGGTATAATTTCTACTATATTGCTTCTTGCAATCCATATAACACAAGGAATTGCACTTGGTGGTGAACAAGGAAGTTCTGTTTATCTTATAGAGCATTTATCCAGTAGGAAAGAGAACTTAGGGATGTATTTTGGAATGATGGGTTTTGGTCGCTCCATTGGCGTCTTGCTTTCTGCGGTGATAGTGATTATCTGCAAAAAAGCTACTGATTTTTGTACCTGGGGTTGGAGATTGCCATTTATTTTCTCAGCTATTTTAGGATTAATTAGCGCGTATAGCATATACACATTGGGAGAAACTCCAGCATATGAAAAAAATCGAAAACAAAGAAATTTGCCTGATTTGCCAATAATAGAGCTTATAAAACGCCACAAGAGAGCTCTTATACTTGCTATTTTAATATCTGTACCTGTTAATGTTGCTGTTGGATTTACCATATTTCTTCGAACTCTCGCAAAGGAAATAGCATCAGTGGATGTTTATGTAACAACATATATCAACGAAATTGTATTGATTATAACCAGTGTATTAATGCCGATATCTTCAATAGCGTTTGGAATGTTGGCTGATAAAGTTGGAAAAGAGCGCACTGCAATCTTATTTATAGCAATTACAATGGCACTGTGTTGTCCTGCGTTATCTATTGCATATTACTATAAAAATTATCTTGTGATTGCGTTGAGCGTAATGGTTCTCTCTATAATAGAAAGGGGTATAGTTCCCATAGGAATAGTTGCATCTGAACTCTTTCCTACCAATGTTAGATTTAGTGGTGTGAGCTTATCACGCAATATCTCTTATGCGTTACATGGAGGATTTACTCCTATGGTTTGTATTTGGTTGACTGTAACATTTCCTCAAACAAACCTTGCTGCTGGGCTTTATATAGTCTTCTGCTTGTTGATCAGTGTGGTAGCAATATTGCAAATAAAACCGCAAGATAAGAAATTTGATTGGTCTTAGTTTTCTCCTATGTGATTTGATAGACCGGGAAAGGGTTTCATCTAAGTAGCTGACACCCTGACAACCGTCATCCCGCTGCTTATTAGCGGGATCTAGAGATACCGTGACGGTATGACGTAGGACTGCTGTCATTCCAGTCTGGAATCCAGAGAAAAGGATGATGTCATCCCAGTGTCCCTGTAATGTCATTCCAGTGCTTGACACTGGAATCCAGCCTTTATTATGCAGCCACTTGGTTAAAATTAAGTCTTCTGGATCCCAGTGGGCTTTGTTGCATCGCTAGCTATGATGGATTAAAGATAAAAAAGATGGAGAATATCAGTAG
>NZ_JAPQLG010000131.1:0-5906 GCF_028982005.1 Wolbachia endosymbiont of Drosophila bocki
CTTACCTTTTAATCTGCAGATTGGCGAAAGCAAATACAATAGCTTCAGTTTCATGATAAGGGGGCTGGCGAAGGGTGTCAAGTAACTTTTGCATTTAATCCATTTCTATGGCTTATATAATAATCGTTATTGTAGTATAATTTAGAATAATGCAATAGATACCTAAATGTTTTGGCTATTAATTATATGTTGCATAAAAGCATATATTGCCCTACCATCCAAGTAGGTCAAAAATAAAGAGGTTGGCATGAGTTTTACTTTACCTGAATTACCATATGATAAAACAGCTTTGGAGCCTTACATATCTGCAAAAACTTTGGATTTTCATTATGATAAGCACCATAAAGGGTATTTAAATAAACTCGATGAGCTAGTTGAAAATACGGATTATCAACATGTAAAAATTGAGGAATTAATAACAAAAGTGCATGGTAATAGCGGCAACTTGCCTATATTTAATAACGCAGCACAAGTTTGGAATCACACTTTTTATTGGAATTCAATGAAAAAAAATGGTGGTGGTAAGCCTAAAGATGGTAGTCTTCTAGCAAAAAAAATTCAAGACGATATCGGTGGCTTTGATAAATTTTATGAAGAATTTTCGAGTCATGGAGTAAGCCAATTTGGCAGTGGATGGGTATGGTTAGTGCTCGAAAAAGGTAGGTTAGGAAAGCTCAAAATCACCAAAACTCCAAATGCAGATTTGCCAATAATTTATGGCCAAGTGCCACTACTCACTATGGATGTGTGGGAGCACGCCTATTATTTAGATTGTCAAAACCGTAGAATTGACTACATAAAAGTTTTCCTTGATCATTTGATTAATTGGGATTTTGCAGAAGAGAACTTAGAAGAATATATGAGATGAATATACCCCGGGTAACAAAATTAGATAATGGTCTGCGCATAATAACTGAGCAGGTGCGTGATATTGATTCCGTAGCTTTAAGCATACGAGTTGGTGTTGGCAGTAGAGCAGAAGGTGCAAAGCAAAATGGAATATCCCATTTTTTAGAACACATGGCTTTCAAAGGGACGAAGACAAGAACTGCCTTTGAAATTGCACAAGCTTTTGATGACATAGGTGGAGTTTTCAACGCTAGCACCGGTAGGGAAAGCACCACCTATTATGCAAAAGTCCTCAAGAAAGACATAAAAACTGGTATTGATATATTAATAGATATATTGATGAATTCCACGTTTCCAGAAGATGAATTGGAACGTGAGAAGGGTGTTGTAATACAAGAGATTTTTCAAACTAATGATTCACCAAGTGACATTATTTTCGACAAATATTTTGGGACAGCTTATAAAGACCAACCATTTGGTAGGTCAATCTTAGGCACGCAAAGTACTGTAAAATCTTTTACTCGAGGAGATCTAGATAATTACATAAATGAGCATTACTTTGGTGAGAATATGCTATTTGCCGTTGCAGGAAATGTTGAACATGAAGAAGTTGTTGCATTAACCAAAGATTTTCTCTCAAAGATTCATTCTAAAAAGCTGAAAAAAAGCCAAAATGCGAGCTGTACTGGTGGTGAGTATTTAGAACATCGTAAATTAGATCAGGTACACTTGCTAATTGGTCTACCTAGTGTTTCTTGCCATGACGATAAATATCACACGTTTCAAGTGCTTGATTCTATATTAGGGAGCGGAATGTCATCACGCCTGTTCCAGGAAGTAAGGGAAAAGCAGGGATTAGCTTACTCTGTTTATTCATTTAATTCCAGCTACACTGATACAGGGATGTTTTCCATTTTTGCTGGCACAGATAGTAGTAACTTAGATAAGCTTTTAGAATCTATGACGACAGAGTTGAAGAAGATGTCTACAGATAATCTGAGGGAAGAAGAAGTAAATAGAGTGAAAGAGCGAATAAAATCCCAAATTTTAATGTCACGCGAAAGTGTTAGCTCACGTGCTGAAACATTGGGACACTACTACGGTAACTATAATAGGTACATCAGTAAAAATGAATTAATAGAAAAAATTAGTGCAGTTACCACTGCTAGCGTAAAAAAAGCAGCAGAAGAATTGTTATCTCAGCATGAAAAAACCACTCTAGCTGCAATTGGAGAAATTGAGTCATTGCCAAGTTACGATAAAGTGGTTTCTATGCTTAAAGCTTAGTGTACTTTAATTATGTTGCTTAAGCTCACTAAAAAGTTCAATGAACGGTTGCAAAATCCTTTCTATAAAAAGTTTGCTTTCTGGTTCATCGCGTATATTACTTATCAGTTTATTCAAAGTTTTCTCGCTGTTTCGTAAAAATAAATAGCTTTCTACTGCTTGCACACCAGACAAGACAGTCAAAATTCCTCCTATCACTAGACAAGCAGCTATAGCAGGTGCGGTACCCACTGCAATTGCAGTTGCGATTAATGATAACCCAGCTAAGAATGTAACGGCTGGAACGCAAAACGCTATTTGACGTTTTTCTTTATTGTTAACCATAAATACCTCACAAAAACTATATTTTTAACATACCAGTGTTGTCATGTATTGTCAAGTTTTTAAAGAAGATTAAAAAATGCAACGCACATGTGCAAAAAACGCTAACTATGGATTAGCCAAGGAAGAAAGAGTAGGAAGAGGAAGGCTTTTTCTGTTTTAGGGAATATAAAATAAGCGTAGAAAAATATGAACTAGGTGTATAATTCACAGTGTAGTGGTGTCTCACTAATCCAATTATTTTTCTCCCGATCTAGCCTATCATCTAATATAGCCTGCCTTATCGATGCCATTAACTTATTCATAAAGAAAATATTATGAATGGTAACGAGCGTGTAAGCCAGGAGCTCTTTAGCTTTCAGTAAATGGTGTATATAAGCTCTTGAATGTTTTCTGCAGGTAAAACATAAACAGTCACTTTCAATTGGGTTGTTGTCCAGCTCAAATCGTTGATTCCGCAAATTAATATGCTCTTTGCACTTTGAAGAAATAGAATTTCTGTTTTTTACTTTAACAAGTGCGCCACCATGCCTTGCTAAGCGGGTTGGATGCACGCAATCAAACGTGTCAATTCCAAGCTCTACTCCGCGAAAGATGTCCACAATTCCACCAATACCAAGCAAATGAGTAGGCCTGTCTTTTTTCAGGTGGTCCATAGTGAAAGAAACTACATCATGCATCTGCTCTTTACTTTGACCAAGTGATCCACCTATTGCTTGACCAAAAAATGGCAAATCGTTGATAAAATCACAACTTTCTCTACGTAAATCTTGATACACTCCGCCTTGACTAATTCCATACAGTGCCTGCTTGCCATTATTGTTTTTTTCAAATTCATTTAAAGAACGTTCAGCCCATCTGTGGCTCATGAGCATTGATTTTGCTGTGTATTCTTTGCTTACGTGAAATGGAGTGCATTCATCTAAAACTAGGATTAAATCTGCACCTAATTTCTGTTGAATTTGTACAGATTTTTCAGGAGTTAAGCAATAAATTTTACCATTAATGTAAGAACGGAAAATTGCCCCATCCTCATTAATTTTGATCAAAGTTTTTTGTTTTTTTCTTATTCCTTTTACCTCTTCCGAAACTGATTCGTGGCCTAAGCTAAATATCTGATATCCACCTGAGTCAGTTAGCATTGGCCCATTCCATCCTATCATCTTGCGCAAACCACCAAGTTTTGCAACAGTATTCTCTCCTGGTTGAAGCATTAGGTGATAGGTGTTGGAAAGTATGATTTGGGTAACAGCTTCACTTATTCTTTCAATATCTGCAGCTTTAATTGCAGCTTTTGTTGCGCAGAATATAAAAGCGGGGGTTTCTACGCTTCCATTTGGAGTGTTAATTGTTCCAACTCTTGCAGAACCTGATTGCTTGATTCTCTTGAATGAAAATTCTTCTTTCATCTATTTGCCTGAAAGTTCTGTTATGATGTTTTCTACTTTCTCAGGAGTAAGATTTTCATAGAAGTCATTATTGATCTGCACAACGGGAGCATTAACGCATGCACCTAGGCATTCAACTTCTTTTAAAGTGAACAAATTATCTTTAGTAGTCTCACCGATATTGATTCCAAGTTTTTTTTTAAAGGTATTTAAAACTTCTTCACTATTGCACAACCAGCAAGGAGTTGTTCTACAAATTTGTATTAGATATTTGCCTACTGGTTTTAAATTATACATGGTGTAAAAATTTGCCACTTCATATACACGAATATGTGGAATATGGAGCATATCAGCAACATAACGCATAGCAGATTCAGAAACCCATCCGCATTGCTCTTGAACCAGATATAGTAAAGGCATAACAGCACTACCTTCTCTACCTTTGGGATACTTCTCTATAAACTTTCCCGCTTTCTTGAGGTTTTCTGATGTAAAACTAAACTGCTCTTCTTTTTCTATCATTCATGAGACTCGTGTAAACTTTAACAGATTATACCTGTAGAACCAATGATTGCAATTGTTGGTTTTTTGAGAAATAGCATAAAGCTTCTTAGCCCTCTTCAAGCTTATATTTACCTTTTAGTATAAAATATTATATTAATTTTTTAATTTTAGTTAAAATTTTCATTGAAATTAACACACAGGAGTAATCATAATAGCATTTTATTAATATTTTAAATAAAATTATGTCTATATTAAGAAGATTGCTCGGATCAACTCAAATACACCGGAAATTAAAGAAGCGATAGGTTTTAATCCAACAAACGTAGAATTAATTGAGGGGAATGGAGTTGCTTACGGACTCAGCTATCAAGATAATGGTAATGGGAGCAGTAAAGTAAAATTACTTATTAGTCCATTATATCAATCAAAAACATACGAATGTGGTACAAATATCAGCGTAGCAAATGAATTCAAAGATCAATTATCTCTCACATTAATAGAAGATTCAGCTGAAATAGATAAAGTTGGAGTTATCTTTCCTGAAGAAGGAATTAGCGAAGAAGGAGAAAAATGCGTTAAAGGCTTATCTTTTAACACTTACGGAATTAAACAATCAGTTAATACTCCTTCAGTTGAACATTGAGATAAAAGAAAATTACAAAAGAATATTGATAATAATAGTCTTGCAAATGTGGGCAATAGTTACTTTCAACCAAGAGCAGTGAAAGTTGGTAATGGTGACGTAATTGTAATCGCCCATAACTTAAAGGATCAAACTTTAGTTTCTTGGTACTTAAAGTCAAGCGAGAGCGGAAAATTTAAGGTATTGACTGGAGAAAAAGGTGTTACAGAAAGAAAATTGTTCAATTTTGATAATCAGGGGCAATTGGCATTAAATGGAAACACGATGCTTTATTCGCAAGTGAGCAAAAGGATTACTAAGGAAAATCAAGAGGTGAGAAAAACACGTATTTTTAAATTTGATATGGCTAAAGTGATTCATGGTCTGAAGGATAGAGTTAATGGCTTTTTACTTGGTAATCGAAAAGGTCAAATAGATAATAAAGCACTATCTCTTTCTAGAGAACATGAAATAAGCTTTTTGCAGTATGTTGAACAAACGGAAGGAAATGATCTAGTTGCTTTTCTTGAAAATGACCAATCAGCTAATGAGCAGAGGTTACATATAGCAACTCTACTTAAAAATGGATCAGTGTCAGATTTTCCTATCTATCAATTTACAGATCCTATAGAGCAATTATATATTAAAGGCAACGGTCAGGGTGGTTTTATCGTAACTGCGGTAAGTGGAGAAAATATTGTAACTTTTAATCAAAACGGCTCTGGAAAATCTTCTGAAGCAACAATAATACCGGCAAATAGCATAAAAACTCTCAGTGATTTTGTTAATATCATTAACGGTCGATTAACGCCAGATATTATTTCTAGTAGTACCGTGGCTCCTATAACTGTTGCAGAAACGGTTGTGACTTCTAAGAACCTGTTTAAAATCTTCGTAATAGGAGAGAAATGAAGGAAAGGACAATCATTTGCAAG
>NZ_JAPQLG010000132.1:0-1355 GCF_028982005.1 Wolbachia endosymbiont of Drosophila bocki
CCAGCTTGCAAATGATTGTCCTTTCCTTCATTTCTCTCCTATTACGAAGATTTTAAACAGGTTCTAACACATCTGTGCGGATTAATTTATTATCGCATAGCTTGGTGTTATTAAATCTGTGGGCATCTGTACTAGTACAACGATAGTAAAAATATACACGTTTTTTCCCATTTTTATTACTGTTGCCATGCATACCACAGTAAGCATATTGACAACGCTGACACACCAATAAACCCTGTAGTAAAAACGTTTTACTCCTTTGTCTTACTCTTGCTCTGTTTTCATCTAACTGCTTCTGAACTGCATTAAACAGATCTTCATTTATTATGCTTGGTACTGAAACATGAATCCAATTTTCTTTGCTATTAGAGTAAACAGAATAACTCCTTCTAGATTTTGAGCGTGCAGACTTTAGTTTTGGACCAACTTTCCTTTTACCAAAAGCTGCTTTTCCAATATAAGCAGGATTTTTTAATATCTGACTAACAGTACTGCTGTTCCAATACCTTTTTCCTGTTTGTGTTATGATAGGTGCTCTATCTAATCGACGTACAACTTCTCTGATACTTGCTCTTTCTGTACCGACCCAAGTGAATATCTTGTGTACTACGCTTGCTTCTTCTTCATTTATTTCAAATCTCGCTTGCTCATTCCCAGCATTTTTACCCATATAGCGATATCCATATGGAGCTCTGGCCATAACACTTACAAACCCTTTTCTTGCTGCATGAAGCCTTCCTCTACGATTTCGCTCCATAATTTTTGCACGTTCGTATTCTGCTATTGCTCCCTGAAGTTGTAAAAATAAATTAGAATCTGGATTATCATCAAACTTATGATTCAAGAATACTATTTCAGG
The DNA here is from genome assembly GCF_028982005.1 of Wolbachia endosymbiont of Drosophila bocki. NCBI lineage: Bacteria > Pseudomonadati > Pseudomonadota > Alphaproteobacteria > Rickettsiales > Anaplasmataceae > Wolbachia > Wolbachia endosymbiont of Drosophila bocki. The sequence continues at coordinate 860 of NZ_JAPQLG010000132.1, forward strand.
TCCTGCTTTCCTAAACTCCTCAAGTAGGATCATCTGATACGAGGATTTTCGTGAGAGCCGATCTGGTGAATGAATGTAAATTTTATCAATTTTACCTTCTGCTACTTTATCACGCAGCCTTTCCAAACCAGGGCGTTCTAAATTCGATCCACTGTAACCATTATCGATGAATCGATGCTCATCTAATAATTCGTGTCCATCGCTACTAATGCGACATTCGAGCTCTACAATCTGACTCTCTATTGTATTCTCCCGTACTTGTTGTCTCGATGAGACTCTTGCATAAAAGCTCGCTATTTTCATTTTCTTCTACCTCCTTCACCTTATATAATTGTTCATAGGCATCTGCCAAGTATGTATCTGATAATCGGCTAGGTTCATAACGACGGTGAACAGTAAATTTTTGCATAGTCTTTCTCCTGTAAAATTTTCTTAGAACCTGTTTAAAATCTTCGTAATAGGAGAGAAATGAAGGAAAGGACAATCATTTGCAAGC
>NZ_JAPQLG010000133.1:0-3777 GCF_028982005.1 Wolbachia endosymbiont of Drosophila bocki
TTTTGTAGAAGCTTTCGGGAAATAGTCTTCTCAAGTTTCAGGTTTATTGCAATATTGTTGGCGGAGTCCCAAAAGAAATGCTTGAAAGTCTTGTAAGGGAATATAAGGATGCTGTTAACTTATTTAAAGCAATTACTTAACTGAACGTAGTATTTTTAAGATTTTATTTTCTATTTCAGAAATGCCGCTTTCAAGATCTTTATCTATCAAATACATGGTAGAGAAATATGTTTTCTGCTTACTTTCAACATTGATAGTTAAAGTTCCGGGAGTGATTGTGACTGAATTGGCAAATAACGCAATGCTTTCGTCATTATGCCCTTTGCATTTTCTTAGGATAATAATCGGTTCAAGCTTAGATTTGAGTTGTAGCACCTTTTTTGTTACATAAACACTTGATAAAATGATTTGGTACATTAACCATGGTATATAACTTACTAACTTATAAAACGACAGTCTACTCGTACTATTTAAAATCTGGCTAAGAGCTCTTTCAGCGTTTATCAACCTTCTAAAGATAAACGATGTGAATATACAGGAAAACACTCCACAAAAAATAAAAAACGGCTCAAAATAACCAGACAATACAGTCCATAGAACAAATAAAATTATAAATGACAGAGAAAAAAACTTGATTTCCTTCCTAAAGTTGAGGTTTTTCATAGTCTGTAATATAACTAAAATGACTCTTTAAGGAAAGATAATAACGAATATTTAGGTTCTTGACTTCTATGTTAAAAGATATAACAACTAAGTTATGTATTTTAAGTGAGGAAGTTATGGAATATGATAAATTTATGGAAATATTAAAAAAAATAAATGACCTTTCAGATTTTAGCAAGGACAATATAGTTGAGAAAATAAAAGCTAAGTTACAAGAAGAAGATCCAGATTTATGTCAAGAGTGGGAAAAGAGTAAACCTGACAATGATAGTGGATCTGGCATAAATTACATATTTACTATATCTCGTGGTCAAAATTCTAAGGAAGTCAAATTGTTACATCTTGCTTCTTATTGGAACTGTGCAAATGTAGCAAAAGCTCTGATTGAGAACGGAGCAGATGTTAATGCAGAACATGATAATAAAATTACTCCTTTACATATTGCTGCTCACTATGGCCACGAAGATGTAGTAACCATTCTAACTGGAAAAGGAGCAATTGTTGATGCAAAAAATGGTGATGGATGGACTTCTTTACATTTTGCTGTTGAAAAGAACCACAAAAATGTAGTAAACACTCTAATTGGAAAAGGAGCAAATGTTAATGCAGAAAATGATGAAGGATGGGCTCCTTTACATCTTGCTATTACAAATGGCCACAAAGAGATAGTACAAGTTCTATCAAAAGCAGAAGGAATCAACGTTGATGCAAAAAATAGTGATGGGTGGACTTCTTTACATCTTGCTGCTGCAAATGGCCGCAAAGATATAGTAGAAACTCTAATTGAAAAAGGAGCAGATGTTAATGCGAAAGACCATTATAAATGGGCTCCTTTAGCATTTGCTTCTCAAAAAGGCCATAAAGCGGTAAAAGAAGCTCTATTAAAGGCACAAGAGAACATCAAAGCTTTGCGTTCAGCTGTTAAACATAATAATGAGGAGGAGGTGAAAAACCTATTAAATAAAGGAGTAAACGTTAATGCAAAAGATGATGATGGGTGTACTCCTTTACATCTTGCTGCCAGAGAGGGCTGCGAAGATGTAGTAAAAATTCTCATTGCAAAAGGAGCAGAGGTTAATGCAAACAATGGTGATAGACGTACTCCTTTACATCTTGCTGCTGAAAATGGCAAAATAAAAGTGGTGGAAGTTCTGCTACACACTGAAGCAGACCCCTCATTAAAAGATGTTGATGGAAAAACGCCAAGAGACCTTACTAAATATCAAGGTATAATTCAGCTTTTAGAGGAAGCGGAAAAAAAGCAAACGTTAAAAAATGAGAATAAAAAAACGCCAGAGGATCTTACTGAAAATAAAGATGTAATGCAGCTTCCAGAGAAAAAGGAAGAAAAACAGGTTGGAAAAAATGCAATTGTAAAAGGTGTTATTGTGTGTTTTGTAACTGCAGTGATAGTTGGTGTTGCACTTGCATTTGCTACTGCCCTATCTGTACCAGCAATAATTGGACTAGCTGCAGAATCTGCGCTCATAGTTGGTGCTGGTCAATATATAATGTCAAAGCCTAAAACTGAAATGCAAGAAGTAAAGGAACTTGTGCCTAGAGAGACAGAAAAAGCACTTACTTGATTTTTGTTATCCTGTTGCTATCAGACTAGCCTGGCACCTTATATTTATTGGGATAACTGTTTTATTATGAATTAAGTCAAAAACTCTGTAGTATATTGAAGCTTAAAGATATCTTTAGATATGGAAGTTATTGCAGAAAATAGGAAAGCAAGGTTTGAATATTTCATCTTAGAAGAATTTGAAGCGGGTATGGTCTTATTAAGCAGTGAAGTTAAATCGCTAAGAGAAAGAAAAGTAAATATTTCCGACGCCTACGTTGTTGAAAAGAATAGCGAAGTATGGCTGCACAATATGCATATTGCAGAATATAAAGCTGCGAACCGAAAAAATCATAAACCAAAAAGGGAACGTAAATTACTCTTGCATAAAAAGGAGATAAATAAACTAATTGGTCAAATCAAGACTGCTGGGATAACTGTTGTGCCGCTTTCGGTCTATTTTAACGATAAAGGATTTGCAAAAACTAAAATTGCCATTGTAAAAGGAAAAAAACTCTACGATAAGAGAGCAACCATAAAACAGAGAGAGTGGGATCGTGAAAAAAGTAGATTGTCTAAGAATAATTTATAGCAAAATATGTCTTTAAATCCAGTAATTTTCAGCATCGGTCCTGTTTCTATATATTGGTATTCTTTAGCATATGTTTTAGGTATAGTGTTTGCATATTGGTATTTACATAAGCTAGATGACCAAAAAATATTTACTAAGAATTTTTACGATTCGTTATTAACAGGCACTATTGTAGGTATTATCCTTGGAGGCAGACTTGGCTACGTATTGATATATGATCCAGTTCTTTACATAAGCAACCCTATCGAGATATTGAAGACCTGGGAAGGAGGGATGTCATTTCATGGTGGTGCTATAGGAGTTTTGCTTGCAGTAATAATTTCATGTAAAAGACATAACATTCCTATATTTTATGCACTGAACCTAGTTTCTTGCGGAGTTCCCATAGGTTTATTTTTAGGTCGCATAGGCAATTTTATAAACGGAGAGTTATTTGGCAGGGTAACAAATGTGCCGTGGGGTATGGTATTTCCAGAGAGTGGTGATAATTTGCTGCGCCATCCAAGCCAGCTTTATGAGGCACTTTTTGAAGGACTGCTACTTTTTGCAGTTGCAAATTCACTGTTTTTCTTAACTAGAATAAGACTGTATCACGGTGCGTTAACTGGTATTGCAGTTATGTGGTATGGAATAGCACGTTTTTTCGTTGAGTTTTTTCGCGAACCAGACTATCAAATTGGCTATTTGTGGCTTGATTTAACTATGGGGCAGTTGCTTTCTATACCTATGGTTTTGCTAGGAATGCTTGTATATCTAGGCGCATTAAATTTAAAATTTAATACGAAATCTGTCACATAGAGAAAAGGTGAGTTCAATAGAAAAATGTAGCCAGAAGCCCCACATTATGCACAATTGTACGAATTTTCTGCGTTGCAGTAGAATGAATCGGTGGGCTTTGTTGCATCGCTAGCTATGATGGATTAAAGATAAAAAAAGGTGGAGTATATCAGTAGCTTAT
>NZ_JAPQLG010000134.1:0-2850 GCF_028982005.1 Wolbachia endosymbiont of Drosophila bocki
CCAGCTTGCAAATGATTGTCCTTTCCTTCATTTCTCTCCTATTACGAAGATTTTAAACAGGTTCTTAGGAGCAGCTGGTTATTTCATTGTTGCAATTGGTGTTATTTGGTTTGATAAAGCTCGAGAGCGTCATTTGAGTAATTCATAGTATAAAATTTCGGGGGCAATTCGCATCAGGTGTCATGCAGGTAGCATGACACTGGGATGATGAGGAAGAAAAAGCAAATTTTGCCTTTTACGGTCAATCTATTATACTTAGTAAGACTTCAATAAACTAATGAATTATACTTTATATCTAATTAAATGCACAAGATATTAATAAGAAATAACTACAAACTTTTGGTCGGAAAAATCGAGATTAATGGCTCAAAAAATGCTGTTTTACCAATAATGGCAGCAAGTCTATTAAGTAGCTCCCCGGTAATTTTGCATAATGTACCTGATTTAATTGATGTGCATCTAATGTCTAAGTTGCTTGAAAGTCTTGGAGCAGAAGTGAACTTTATGCACAATAAAAATTATAAAGCGAACCATACTTTGAAAATTGACTGCAGCAATATCAACAATCACGTGATGCCATATAAAACCGCAAGTAAGCTAAGAACTTCTTTTCTAATATTGGGTCCAATGCTTAGCAGATTTGGCAAAGCGAGAACAGCATTTCCTGGTGGATGCAACATTGGAAAGCGTCCCGTTGATATGCATATTAAAGCATTAGAAGAAATGGGAGCTAAAATTGAAATTGACGGCTATAATATAATTGCAACAGTGAAAGGAAAGCTACAAGGAAAAGAAATCACATTTGAGAAAATAAGTGTTGGCGCAACAGAAAATGTAATAATGGCAGCAACATTTGCAGAAGGAGTGACAACAATAAACAATGCTGCAACTGAGCCGGAAGTTCTTGATTTAATAGATTTTCTGAAGAAAATGGGTGCTGATATTGAAATTGATAATACAAAGGTCATAATAACAGGAGTTGAAGCACTAAATGGATGTGTTCATAAAATAATACCAGATCGCATAGAAGCAGGCACCTATGCACTAGCTGCTATAATAACCGGTGGTAAGTTGGAGTTGGAAGGAATAAATCTATCTGATATAAGGTGTATTATAAATGAGTTGGAGACTATAGGAGCTATGGTTGAACTGTATGATGGAGGCATTGTTATTTCCAGAAAAAATGGCTCTATTAAGTCTGCTAACGTTGCGACAGATCCATACCCCAATTTTCCCAGTGATATGCAACCACAACTGATGTCTGCAATGTGCATCGCTGATGGGATATCAGTAATTGAAGAGAACATTTTTGAAAACAGATTTACACATGCAGATGAATTGAGAAAGTTAGGTGCTAATATCAGCATCGAGAAAAGCAAAGCTACTATAAGTGGAATAAAAAGCTTATCTGGAGCTAATCTATATGCTACTGACTTAAGATCAACAGCAGCTTTGGTGCTTGCTTCTTTGGTAGCCGGCGGAGAAACTATAATAAACAATTCACATCATTTATGGAGAGGATATGAAGCAATGCATGAAAAACTCAATTCATGTGGAGCTGATATCTCCATTTCGTCTTGAGGATATTTTATGAATGAAGCAACCAAACGAACTATAGTAAAAGAAATAGATGCAATCTTATATGAAGAACATAAGGTATTAGACCATGGATTTATTCGAGTAGTGGATTATATGGGCTCTGATAGCGCTATAGTTCAAGCTGCTCGTGTTTCTTATGGTAAGGGAACAAAACAGACAAGTCAGGATGAAGCACTTATAAAGTATTTAATGAGACATCATCATACAACTCCATTTGAAATGTGTGAAATTAAGTTTCACGTGAAACTTCCAATTTTTGTTGCAAGGCAATGGATAAGGCATAGAACTGCAAATGTGAATGAATATTCAGCAAGGTATTCAATACTTGATAATGAATTTTATACACCTAAACCAGAACAAGTTGCAAAACAATCTGACAATAATAAACAAGGTAGCGGGGAAGCTTTTGATCCAGATACCTCAAAGGAAATAATAGATTCTCTAACAAATGACTCTAATTTAGTATATTCTCATTATGAAAAATTTATTGAGCAGGGGCTTGCAAGAGAAATTGCCAGAACTAACCTAATGCTTAATTACTACACGCAATTTTATTGGAAAATAGATCTGCATAATCTCCTTCATTTTTTGAAGCTTAGAGCTGATAAGCATGCCCAATATGAAATCAGAGTTTATGCAGAAGTTATGCTGGATATAACAAAAAAATGGGTTCCACTGGCCTACAATGCCTTTGTTGAATATTGCCTAGAATCAGCCTGTATTTCAAGAACTGGTCTAGAAATAATTCGCAAATTAATTAAAGGGGAAAACGTTACTAGAGAAGAAAGTAATATTGGTAAAAGAGAATGGGGCGAGCTGATGTCTACACTTGATAAACAATCTTAAAGATAAAGGCATACGTGTCAATCTCCTCTGTCAGTTAACTCTCGTTCACCAGATTGAATCTTGCTTTTTACATCACATTAACTCATCACTTTTATAGAACATCCCATTAAAATCATTTAGAGTTCCAAAATCCTGACCCTTGATAAACAGGTGATCATTAGCAACATGTGCTTCATCAAGAGTAAACAGCTCGTAATGATGATTGTGAGCGGGCCTAACAATTTCATTATATAAAACCATTACTTGTTCGTAGTTATATCCATCGCCAGCATGATATTTACCACGTACGGTATCATAAAAATTCTTTACATCATCATATGTCACTTGCAGCTCCACCTTAGAACCTGTTTAAAATCTTCGTAATAGGAGAGAAATGAAGGAAAGGACAATCATTTGCAAGCTGGT
>NZ_JAPQLG010000135.1:0-6768 GCF_028982005.1 Wolbachia endosymbiont of Drosophila bocki
TAGATATACCTCTTTCTTAACTATGCTTATTTTACCTCATATTTTCGAGATCCTTAACAGGTTCTTAGACCATTTTGATCAATTTTTTACTATTACTGAAGTAAGCAATAAAAAAAATAGAAGTGAATTAATGAACCTCGCAAGGGCATATAAGATGATAAGTGAAGAAGATCCAGACAAAATACAGGATTTTTTAGCTACTCAAACAAAAAGTTATTCATATGAAATAATGTTACCTGAAATTGATAATTTTCTATCACAAGCTAGGTGATTTTATCAATAATTTCATTGTGTACGTGATTATCATTTTTTGTTTCAATTCCAGTGATAACACTGCACCTAACGGGCTCTTTTATGGCTATTTCCTGAAATCCTTTTCTGACCTTATTGTAAAAATTAACATCCATTTCTTCATATTTATTCTTGTCTTTTGCTCTATTTAACCCAACTTTAACATCAATATCTAGAATGAATGTAATATCTGGATATTTAATTTCCACTAGCTTATGTAAGTCCCTTACTAGCCCTAAGTCAACTCCAAACCCATATCCTTGATATGCAATAGTTGAATCAATAAACCGATCACAAATCACTATTTTTCCTTCTGCAAGAGCTGGTAATATTAATTTTTTCATATGTTCGCGCCTCATCGAGATAAGTAGCAAGAGTTCAGAAATAGAATCAATATTATTCGTTAACAATACTCCTCTTATCTTTTCTGCAAAATCAGTGCCACCTGGTTCTCGAGTCAATACCACATTATTTTCGCCGTGAATTTGCTTAAAATGATTTGCAAGTAGCTTAGATTGTGTTGTTTTACCAGAGCCGTCTATTCCTTCGAAAGTTATGAACATAAGTTTTATAATTATAATACTAAAAAAGAATATGCAAACAGTATACATAGAAACCGTTTGACATTTAAATAATAAGACCGTAAATTACATATGGTATGATAATAGTCTATGGTTGCTCTGAATACTCCTAAAGTCGATTTTGGTTTTACTGCAAAAGATTTTAATCTTTTGGGAGTAGACAATGAATATTATGCATTAAGTGACTATTGTGGAAAAAATAGTCTTATTATAATGTTTATATGCAATCACTGTCCTTACGTTCAGTCAATTATTAGCAATCTGGTAAGCGATGTTGATCAATTGAAAAAAGATTATCAGGTAAACACCGTTGCAATAATGCCAAATGATGTAAACGAATATCCAGAAGATTCCTTTGAAAATATGATTAATTTTGCCAAGGAAAATAAGTTTACATTTCCATATTTAATTGATAGTACACAGAAAATAGCTAAAGAATACGGGGCTGTTTGCACTCCTGACTTTTTTGGCTTTAATTCCGATTTAAACCTTTGCTATCGTGGACGTTTTAATAACACAAAAAAAGAAAAGGTTCAAAGCTATGAAGTAGGAAGTAGTGACTTATTTCAAGCTATGAAATTTATTGCAGAAACTGGTAATTCTCCAATTGACCAAAAATCAAGTATTGGCTGCTCAATTAAATGGTCTAATTCTACAGGTTAAATATCATGCACAGTGGCTCTCAGCATTTGTTTGATATTATAATTTTGCTTTCTGCTGCTGTGTTTATAGTCATAGCGTTTTGGAAAATGAATATTAGTCCAGTGCTCGGTTACTTCGTTGCAGGTGCAGTTATTGGTTCTCATGGGTTTAATCTGATACACTCAGCTGAAGCAATGGATAATCTTGCAGAATTTGGTGTAGTTTTCCTATTATTCATTATAGGCCTTGAATTGACATTTGAACGCCTGATCGCTATGCGTATTCATGTATTTGGGTTCGGTTCTCTTCAAGTTATAGTTACCATGGTAGCAATATGGTGCATCGCTCTTGCTTTCGGAGTGAATACGAATATAGCAACAGTTATTGGTGGTGGGCTTGCGCTATCCTCAACAGCAATAGTGTTGCAGGTTCTGCAAGAAAAAGGTTCTCAAGCAAGTCAGGTTGGTAGGTTGTCAATAGCAGTACTATTAATGCAAGATTTTGCAGTAGTACCATTAATAGTATTGGTACCTTTACTTGCTGGCAATTCTGAGCACAGCCTGATAAGCTCATTGGCAGGTTCATTGGTGCAAGCAGCTATTGCATTAGTGCTGATATTTATAACTGGTAGATTATTGCTTAGACCTTTATTTTCGGTTATTGCTAAAATGGAAAGTAATGAGGTCTTTATATCAACAACGCTTTTAATAGTATTAGGAGCAGCATTTATTACTGAGCAATTCCATTTATCGTTGGCATTAGGTGCATTTGTTGCTGGATTGTTAGTTGCAGAAACAGAATACAGACACTCAGTGGAACACGCGGTATTACCATTTAAAGATTTGTTTCTTGGCTTATTTTTCATGACTGTTGGTATGTCCATCAATACCGAACTTTTACTCAATAAGTTACCACTAATTACTTTATTATCGATTATCCTTATCGTTTTAAAAACATCTATCATATATATATTGTGTAGATTTTTTGGATTTAAGAGTGCACCTGCTATACAAGCTGGGTTACTGCTTTCACAAGGCGGTGAATTTGCGTTTATTTTATTTCGCTTAGCAGATGAGCTAAATGTGCTACCAAGTGAAATCGCTCAAGTACTTATGATGGTAACTACAGTAACCATGGCTTTCACTCCTCTTTTATCGGGGCTTGGAGATTGGATAGCAAACTCATTTAGCACTGAGAAAACAATATTAGATGATGAAGCTGTTGAAACAGATACACAAGATCTTTATAACCATGTGATAGTTGCTGGATTTGGTAGAGTGGGATATATGGTAACAAAAATGCTTACGGCAGAGCATTTAAGTTACGTTGTTGTAGATATTCAATCGAAAATAGTCAAAGAAGGAAAAAGTGATAGTTTTCCTATATATCTTGGAGATGTTACAAGATGTGAAATTTTAAAATCGGTAGGAATAGAAAGAGCTCAAGCTCTCGTTATTTCAATAAAGAATGAGGTTACTATAAAAAAAGTTGTTTCTTTAGTTGCAGCAAATTTTCCGCATGTAAATATTGTAATACGCTTACCAGATCTGAGTAATGTGGAGGTTTATAGAGATCTGGGAGCTAGTAAAATTATTCCTGAAACATCTGAGATAGGATTGCAGCTAGGTGGAGCTGCACTGAGCCTTAGTGGTATTAGCGAAAGTGGAGTTACGTCTTTAAAAAGTAGATTCAGAAAAGGCAATTACAGTATGTTAAAAGACCTTGGTAGTGATAAAGATGAATAACTACTTTTCTAATTTTATGTACAGAAAGCTTCAAGCTTTATTGAGGTTTTGCCTATAGTAAATTACGCACATAATCAACCAAGTTAAGGAAAGTGCAAACCAAGTGATTGCATATTCCAAATGCTTCATTGGCTGTATAGCTACTTTGCTGCCAAAATTGTTCGGCCACAATGCACACTTCTCTAGCTTAATACCTAACTCATTGGAAATTTCTTCTGTACTCAGGCTAAACCATGTATTCGAAGCAGTATCGTTCTTGATAAACCAATTTTTACTTTTATTGCTATCGCAATATAAAATTCCATCTGCAACTACTTTTTCAATTTTTACTTTTTTCTCCTTTTTTTCTCTGACTATTCCTTTATTCACCAACATGTAACGTCCAGTGGTGAGCAACATAGGAGACAGCACGTGATAGCCGTGTTGCCCTGCAAAAACATATAGTTCCATATCACTTAGAATCCCATCAATCTTGACATGCCTATAGTTAAATTTTTCAAGGTCGTTATTGGGCAATAGATGAACCACTGGAAGACTCATACTTTTAATAATATTATTCTTCCAGTTCAATCTGAATATTTGCCATAACCCTAATAAAAAAAGAAGTGAGCAAGGTATAATTAAAATAAATACTATCTTTTTTAACACTCTATATTTGTGTTCTTAAATAGTTTTCAACACCCATTAGCTCAATAAGATCGGTCTGTTTCTCAATCCAATGGAAGTGCTCTTCTTCATTTTTTAACATCTCTTCTAATAACATTACACTAACAAAATCTTTTTCTTTCTCAGCGATAGAAATCGTTTCTTTGATATCCTTAATACCTTTTCCCTCTAATTTCAAATTAGCTTCTAAGATTTTCCGTATTGTGTCTTTTGTAAACTTTCCATCATACTTTGATATTTCATTTGTATCTTGAAAATTTGGTACACCTTTAAGCAATAAAATCCTTTCTGCCAACTTGCTTGCATGTTCAAGTTCTTCGTTAAGCTCATTTTTTACCTTTTCTGCAAGTCTATTAATTCCATTGTTTTTGAGCACTGCAAAATGTAAAAGATACTGGCGTACAGAAGTCAGCTCATTGGTCAATAATTTGTTCAAATGTTTTACTATCTCTTCATTCATAATCTTCCCTTAGTTCAATTTATCAGCATAATTTATATGATAACGATGATTATAGCAACTCATTTAATAGCTCCTTTGATAACAACCGTATTAAATAGCATGTCGTGGTATGTCTGTTTCTTTTTAGAAAAACAAGCAACTAGATACCAATAGAGGGTGAGCAGCACTATCATTACTTTCAATGCACTCAAGACATTCACTAATACCTCCTGATCTTGCAAAAATTCAGTAAGGACAACTACTACACTGTTTAACAAAGGAAGAAAAAACTGGGAAGTGCTTCTGTCAAACGCTAAATTCAAGTCTATTTTAGAATTATCTAAATTGATAGTACATATATTCATTAACTGTTGACCTGGAGTTGCTTGGGTCTTTGAAGATATAAAATATGTGAAGTAACTACAATTTACACACATGTATGATAGATGTAAGATCAACGGAGAATCCTCTAATAGCAGTATAATTAATAAAGTTGGAATTAATAAAATTGCTACATCTATTAAATATGCGCAAAAGCGCCTTTTTATGCTGGCAATCTCTGTCATTACCTATCTTCTAAATACTTTATTACAAAATTTGTAAGCTTATCAAAATGTTGAAAACATAACAAATCTTCATAACCGCTTATTGATTGACCGTATATAATAGGTAAACAATTGGCGTTTTGTGCACACAGAACATCTGTGATGCTATCACCAACGAAAAACACATTTTCTCTATTTATAGGCAACGTACTCTCTTCTAGTGCAAATAACAAAGGGGTTGCAGATGGTTTATCTTCTGCAGTATCGCATGACCCAACCACTCTTTCAAAGTAGGAATCTAGTTTAAAATAGGCAACTTCTTTACGTAAATTAGTATTTTTCTTATTACTTACTATTGCTAGATAAACATTGTGGCTTTTCAGTGTCTGCAACATTTTCTCTACTCCTTGATTCAGAGCGATGTTTTGCAATAGCGCATCATCTAAATATTGTTGATATATCTGATTTGCTTTTTTCCACTGATCGCCAAACAAATTGACCATATAGCTCTTTCTCGACTCGTGGGAATTTCTATCAGCAGCTTTATTACTATACCCCATTGAGTTTATGGTATACTTAATAGCATTAAAAATGTTATCTTGAGTGTCAACTAAGGTGTTATCCCAATCGAATACTACTGCTAATGAGCTATCTTTCATCTCTTATATAATTATACATTTTAACTTAATAAGTAAATAGCATTTTAATAAAAAAAATATAAAAAGGACGTTCTTGATAAACACTCTTTACCACAAGTTATGTTAACTGTTTTTTATATAATGAGCTAATATACTGGTTATATGATATGCTTTAATAGGTAATAGGTATGGCCCAGACATCTCAAGAAAGTGTTGAAAAAAAGTTTAAAGACGTTGTTGAACGTTCTCCAGGTGCTTTTCCAGAAGGTACCTCATTAGAAGAGAAGGTTAATTATATCGCAAAAGGAACAGAGGCTCTAAAAGCTGTGAAAAGTAAGGAGCTTGAGAACAAAATGAAAAACGTTGCAGAATTGAGTCAGAAATTTGAAAGTCAAAAAGGACGTGCAGATGAAAAAGTACGTCAAGATTTTGAAAGAATTGCTGAGCTTGACCAGCAATATAAAGGGAAGGACATCTTCACAAGTGAAAAAGTTGCAGAGCCAAAAAGTGACAAAAAACTCCAAGACACTCCGAGAAAAACTACAACAGCAGTTAAAGACCTTGAACATAATACACAAAAAAAGACTACTGAAGCTTCTGTGCAAACAGCATCAGAGCACGATTCACAAACCGTTAATCCCTCAGTGAGCAAGAGTTCTATAAAAGAGAAGCTCAACACTGAGCCGGACAAAAAAGATACCACGCCTCAACCACAAGAAAATCAAAAAGAAGAAGGGTTTTTGAGTCTTCTGAAGCGCTTTGTTAAGAAAATATTAGAAAAATTTTTAGGTGAAGGTGAAAAGGATGTAGAGAATGCTCGTGGCATGAAAGAAGATGCTCAAAGAGATACGTCAAATAACGAAGAGCAACAAAAGAGTAAGCAGCTTGATGAAATTTTAAAGGACAAAAGTGTAAGCGAGGGTTTGAAGCAGGCAACAAAGCTTGAGAACCCGGCAATAACGCCTGTTAATACTCCTAAAGTGAATGAAGTAAACACGGGTCGTGAAAGGTGATCCGCTTTCAAGCTTCATTATACCGCCACGAACCGTCATACCGCCGCGGTATCTCATCCGCTAACAAGTAGCGGGATGACGATTGTCAGGGTATCATCCCAGTGTCCCTATGATGTCATCCCAGTGCCCTGACTACTTGGATCTAGCAAGCTTTGCTTGCAAATAAGTCTAATACGCGTCGCGTTTTATGCCAAAACACAATTGGAGT
>NZ_JAPQLG010000136.1:0-1598 GCF_028982005.1 Wolbachia endosymbiont of Drosophila bocki
CTGATATTCTCCATCTTTTTTATCTTTAATCCATCATAGCTAGCGATGCAACAAAGCCATCCCAGTGTCACGCACTGGCATGACACCCATTTCTTCCTATAGTTGTCTTTTCTCGTCTACCTTATTTTGCCACTCTGCTGAACAGATACATAACATTTGCTATACAGAAACTCTGCGATACCAAAATAAATAAAGAGGTACGCCACTTGCAGTGAATAAGCTTGCGATCAGCGAGGTATTCACAGAAGTTTCAAATATTACCCAGCAGCAAAAGGTTGTTGCTATACTGCCAATTAAAAATTTGTAACAACTCTTTTCTTGCACAATAACTTTGAGAGAAGCAAGACTGCATGCAAGGTAAACAAATAAAAATGAAACTACAGAAAAGTCGATAATTGATGTGATCTGCTTAGCAAAATTGTTGCTTGAAGTGAGGATTAGTAAAGTTGCAGTTCCAACTGAGCTAGTTGTTATGCCCCAGAAAGGAGAACCGTGCTTGTTTCTTTGAGCAAAAAACTGTGGCATCAGTTTATCTTTTGCAAGGCCAAGGGCCACTTGTCCACTAGCTAGTACCCAAGCGTTTAAAGTACCAACACAAAAAATGAACGCAGTTATAGAAACAATCAAGTGCCAATTGCCAGAGGCCATAATTTTTATTGCGTCAACATATGGTGCTCTTGAACTTGCTAAATCATTGCCATTTATTAATCCCATAATTGCAAGATTGTTGATAAAATACACGACAGCAACAGAGATTGTTCCAAGTACCACAGCTCTTGGTATTGTTCTAGCTGGATTATCAACTGACCCTGCAGGTGCTGTTGCCAATTCAACTCCAATAAAACCCCATAGAGTAATAAGTGTAGAACGGGCAAGAATCTGCGATGTTGTAAGATTTGATATTTCTTCACTTATGATGAAGTTATTTCTATCAAAAAAAAATAATGCTGCTATAGGTATTACAAGCAATACAGAAATTTTTATCACCGTCAATAAAAACTCAACACGTCCAGCAGTAGCTACTCCTCTAAAATTTATTAGTGTAATAATTGTAAGTAATAACATCTCTAAAAACAGATGTACGTTTTGAATATCTTCATGGAAAAATGGTGTAAGATAACCAACACCCACAACTATTACGGCTGTTGTGCTAACCCATGAGATCACCCAATACGTCCAACCAACAAAAAAAGCTGCAGCAGGGCCAAAAGCATGCTTTACATAGACGTGAGGGCCACCCGTTTCCGGAAATTTTGTGCAGAGTGAGGCAAAAACTAAAGCAAGAGATATAGCACCAAGCCCTGATATTATCCAGCTTATAAGGCTATACATGCCATATGGAGCAAGGCTAATTGGAAGCATAAAAATTCCAGAGCCAATTTGGCTACTAATCACTAAGGCAAAAATAGCCCAAAAACCTATTTTATTTGACACAATAGTTTCTAATTTCTATCTGAATAGATTAACAATATAACTGAAGCTCGGAAATTTCAATCGATCTTTATAAAAAATTGCATTTTTCTCAATTTATTTCTAAGAACCTGTTAAGGATCTCGAAAATATGAGGTAAAATAAGCATAGTTAAGAAAGAGGTATAT
>NZ_JAPQLG010000137.1:0-998 GCF_028982005.1 Wolbachia endosymbiont of Drosophila bocki
GTTTAAAACATAAAAAACGCCAATATTTTAAAGCAGATAATAACCCCAGGGCTTCTTTTGCCTTTTTTTTCATTTGGTAAATTTCTTAAATATTTATGGCTAAACGACAATCGTCATCCCGCTACTTGTTAGCGGGATCCAGAGATACCGCGGCGGTATGACGTAGGGAAACCTTTCTTGGGTTAGCTATAAAACTAATCAGCATCTTGTTTAGTACATATAAATTAAGTTTCACAAATATAGTGCTAAACCTTGAAAATATGTTATAGCTACTTCTTCCAATTTAGTGGTGGGTTTTGACAGTACACATGTTATTTTACTAGCTACCAACTCAAGTGTCACAGAAGTTGCAATCACTGCATTTATATTCTGTACTTTAACATTTACTCTACTTTCTATTAGAGGCTTTACCTCCCTTACATCATTACGTACAGCAGTATGATTTATTTCATTTTCAATTCCACTACTATGCTGCAACAAGATATCCCCATTAACTTTTATTTCAACATTTTTGTCACTACTACCATTGTTAAAATTTAATCCCTCATCTCTTCTACTTTGTCTTTTTTCTTTTAATTTTAATTCAGTTTCTCTTTCATCAAGTACGGAAACGGTAGGAAATGGGATGTGAGTTTTTTCCTGACCATCTTGATTTATAGCTCTTGTTGTATTAAAAGCTTCGTTGCTTTTACATGATATTGCATAAGTAAGTGGTGTGTAGATTTTTTCTTCACTATCTGGATATTTTATAGTTATTGTTGCATTAAGAATGTCTTTCAGAATATCGTTTTCTCTAGCTATGTCTAAAATTTCTTGAATAACTTTGCGATCATGTAATGCGGCAAGTAATTTATCAGTTACTTTTTGATTATTTTTATGTTTTATGGTTATTGTTGTGTTAAGAATGTCTTTCAGAATACCGTTTTCTTTAGAACCTGTTTAAAATCTTCGTAATAGGGGAGAAATGAAGGAAAGGACAATCATTTGCAAGCTGGTGT
>NZ_JAPQLG010000138.1:0-3269 GCF_028982005.1 Wolbachia endosymbiont of Drosophila bocki
GCTTCATGAATTTATTGTACGTTACCTACTATCCGAAGAGCGATGCAACAAAGCCCACTGGGATCCAGGAGAAATATGGTCAAGCGCTGGAATGACACCATCACTTAAATAATGGTTATATGAAGAACTCAATACACCAAAACGTAACACTACTATAAGCCCCTCGTCGGTAGATTCCATTACATATCCGTAAGTAGACTGCTTGTTTGTGCTTGCGATAGGCTTATAATCCTTATCGTTGTACGAAATAAAGAGTGTTGCTCCCTTCCAATTCTTTTCCTCACTAATTAAAGTAAAGCTTGCACTATTACCTTTAATATCCGGTAAATCTATCATTTCTACGATGGTTTTGCTAATGTGAGAGGGAGGGTATTCCTTCAGCATAAGTGACCTTGTTGAAGGAAAAGAAAGCTTATATATAGAGTGATCATAACCAACGCCAATTACTTGAATGGACATGCTTTCGAATTTTGTTTTTATAATTCTCACCGTATGCTTTTTCTCACCGTCTAAAATCGTTATTACATCACTTGGCACAAGCCACGCATATTTTATTGGCAGCTTGAAATTGTATATATTTCTCTCTTGCCACGAAGAATAAAGTAAAACCTCAGCTATATTTTGCGCCTCTCCCTCCTCCATAATGAGCGGTATTTCAACTGTTATAGCAGCGCCTTGCTTTGGCAACTCAGCATATTTAACATCAATTGGATAGCCAAAATTGCGATTAAAATAAACGACGTTAACTTTATTGTTTAAATCTAATTGACTGATATTAGCAAGTTTTGAATTGTTACTGAAAACCATTTCACCAATTGGTATTCCAGTCGTAACTCCCCTGCCCTTTTGGACAAATTTCAGTTTAGAGTCCTGTTCAACCACATCAAAAAAATAGCAACTTTGCAGCATTTTAATAATTGAACGTACCGATTGCTGGTCATTTATTACATATCCAGACAATAATCCTTTAACATCACTCGTATCGAACTGATCGCTTTTTAAACCTGCTTTTTGTAATAGATCCGATAAAACATCGGAAATATTAAGCTGTGAAAGCTTTCCCTGAATCCAATGTCCTGTCTGCCAATTATGGCAGTCAGTCCACATATCACACAAATTGGGGAAATAAGGAAATGGCCTTGCATCCCACGCCCAGAGAAACATTTTTTCTACCATTTCCGAGCTTTGCCACTTCTTTAGCGTTCCTTCAATTGCAATTTTTTGCGAAAGAAAGCTCACCTCTCCGTTTGAATATCGTGGATATTTGCTCTCTATGCTGCCTTTGTCAACAAACACATTTGGCTCATTAGTGCAGCCGTTCATACTGGGAAATCTATACTCAGTAAACCATATTTTTTTCATTTTTGGTTGCCATTTCGTTTTACTACCACCTGGATTTATGTGAGTTTCACTCCACCATTTTGCTATGTTTTTCCACGCATACCTGCTGTCGTTATACTTTACTCTTTCAGGCTCACCCTTTGAGTAATCATAGAAATAATCATACCCCACTCCACTGCTCCAACCACCCATTACATCTTCCACGGAATAACCAAAAGGAGGCTCTGGACCATCAGTCAGTGGAAAATAAGCATCTATGCCAACAACGTCGATATACTCTGAAGACCACAGTTCATCCATATTATACCAACCATCATATGAGTGGTATTCGCTCCAATCTGCAGCGTAGGTAACTGTTACTTCTTTTCCAAGATTAAGTTTTATCTGCTTTGCAAGCTTGACCAGCTCTATAACGGCAGGGTAATTCCCTTGTTCATCCCTGATTTTGGTAAGTTGCGCAAATTCAGAACCAATGATAAACCCTTCCACTTTAGTTTGTTTGGCAATGCTTGCATAATGCTCTATAAATTTGTTGTACTGATTCTTAAAAAAATCACTTATATCTTCAGGAGTCCCGCTCAACCTTCCTCGCCACCCTTTGTTCTTTGTATCAAGTAAGGGCATTGGATAGAGCATCACCTTGTAGCCTCTGCTGTGTAGCTCTTCTATATATCTTATCAACGCTGCATCACTAACTGTGCCACCATACCTTGGGTTTCCACTCGCATCTTTTGAAATTAGCTGAGCATTATCTCTGGTTACACCCCCTACTTGCCAATCATCAGGTAATATTGCGGAATCATCTTGAAATTCAACTGCAGGATATATTTTACAATCTTTAATGTTCAGATCATTCACAAACCAATTGACTACTACCGATACCCACTCAACATTTGGTAAATCTCCCTTTAATTGATCCAAAGAAAGCATTGCATCGCTCTTTTTAGTGTGGTTGTTGTGATTTACCCTTTGCGCCAGCCCATATGGGATATATTGGTTGCTGCTTATTTTCTCTTGCGCGATTTTCTTCTGTATTTTTGTATCATATACAAACTCTCCTGAGCCTGGTGTTATATTGATATTCCGAATATTTTTTGCTACTGAAAATTCATTTGACTTTACTGCAGTTTGCACTTCAAACGTAAATACCGGAACATGATTATTATAGTCTGCTAAAGGAAAATTCTTGATGACTATGTAAGATATTCCCCTATAAGCCGGCACATTCCCCTCTCCTTCAATTGATGACATAAATGGATCAGGATTTTGGTCTTCTCTGCCGCTGTAAAAAGTATAATCTATTTCATCAAAGCTAAGTGATGTTGTATCTGCCCAGATTCTGTTTAATTTTTCTACTTTCCCCTTGCAGATCGCAATTGCAAGCGTTGCATAGTAATTATATGTAACGTTCATACCTCTTCCAATTTTACTTTTGGTGGTTATCGCCTCTTCTTTTATTGGCTGTGCCCAAATAATATTCCCTGCAACACGAGCAGTGCCATAGATAATTGGGATCGTTCTGCCGTAGGTTGAGGTTTGAACTTGCAGATTTTTTAGCCTTGCCCCATGCGTTACTTTTTGCTCGGCTTCAAGGCCGAACATTGCCCCATCTAGCTGTGCACCAAGAAGAGCACCAAGTTCTGAGCCGATAATCCGGCCAATTGGCCCAAAAATGCTGCCTGCTTGACCAAAAATTGATGATAAAATTATTGTGGACATGATAATCCTCCTTTTTGTTTCTATAGTTAATGTAGGCTCTACGTCATGCCGCCACGGATAGATCCCGCTAACAAGCAGCGGGATGACGAGCTTATCGTTATGCCGCCGCGAACCGTCATACCGCGATTCATTCGCGGTATCTCTTAGAACCTGTTAAGGATCTCGAAAATATGAGGTAAAATAAGCATAGTTAAGAAAGAGGTATATCT
>NZ_JAPQLG010000139.1:0-8105 GCF_028982005.1 Wolbachia endosymbiont of Drosophila bocki
TAGATATACCTCTTTCTTAACTATGCTTATTTTACCTCATACTTTCGAGATCCTTAACAGGTTCTGAGAAAAACTTACCAGCAGAGATAATTCTTCACCCCACAGTTTCCTTTTTACTAGGAAAAGGCGCAGAGTATTATTCTACAGATGATTTGAATGTTGAAGCTATACAACAAAAACCTTCTAGAACCTCTGAATATGAGCCAAAGAGCACTAATTATGATGCTTTGCCTCCAAAAGAGCCAATTTACGCTGAGGTGTATGATGCTAAGGTTAGTAACTCATTAGGGGAGAATGGTTATTTGAGTGTATCAGAAGAATCTATTTATGCTGAAATATATGATTCACATAAAAAATCCACTGAAAATTTATCATTGGAAGATAGTGGTTATTTGAGTATATCAGAAGAACCTATTTATTGCACTATAGATGATCTTTCAGAACAAAAAAGCCTACTAGCCTAAAACAGAAAGAGCCAGAACAGTCGTCAGAACCTATTTATGCTAGGGTAGATTTGTCCAAGAAAAGAGCAGAAAGAAAAGCAAAAGACATAAAAGCTAATTCTGGAACTTGCCATGGGTTAGTGCAAGATAAAGTGAATGATTGGCAAGTGAAGCTAAATGAGCTAAGTGCTAATAAGTCGATAAGTCAGCAACAGACTAATGATCAAAAAATTAAGACCAAGGCTGGCTTTAGTGTAGAAGAAATAAGGCAGAAATATGAGCGTAGAGATTCTGGCTACGATTCTGGCTATGATTCCGATACAAAAGTTGAACAACAATTAGAATTAGCTCCTAAATCTGAGATAGGTTCAGTGAGTATTGAGCATGGAGTAATAGGAGGCTGTCGATATAAGATTACTGATATATCCCTCTAACTATGTGATTCAAAATAATTGAATTGACTTTATATGTGTAATCGATATAACCTAGTTAGATTCAAGTTGACTCTTTCGTCTAGTGGTTAGGACACCACCCTTTCACGGTGGTAACACGGGTTCAAATCCCGTAAGAGTCACTCAAGTGGAATATAATTAAGGTTTTGAATGGGAAAAATTAGGCTCTATGTTGAAGAAGCTTTATCACAAGGCGTGAGTTTAGCACTTAATCCACAACAAAGTCACTATATTTGCAATGTAATGCGGCTTAAGAAGTATGATAATCTCTCTCTTTTTAATGGAAAAGATGGAGAATGGTTAGGAGAAGTAGTGAATATATCGCGTAAATTGACAGAAGTTACACCCAAAGAATGCACTAAACAACAGCAATATGAGGAAAATTTATACCTGTATTGTGCCATGGTAAAAAGTGCTGCTTTGAACAACATAGTAAGACAGGCAACTGAAATGGGAGTAATCTGCATTCAATTTATTTCAACAGAACGTACAGTGGTAAAAAATATTAACCTAAGTAGAGCAAAATTACAAGCAATCGAAGCAGCGGAACAATCAGGTAGGATAAGTATACCAGAGATTTTGCCTCCTATTAACTTTTGTGAGTTACCTGATTCCCAAAGTAAAAATTTTGTTTTGTGTGATGAAGCAGGTAAAGCTGACAAAGTGCTGAAAGGCAAAAAAAATGTTGCTATTATTGTTGGTCCTGAAGGTGGTTTTTCATCTTATGAACTTGATCTTGCCGATAAGTTTTGTCAAAAATTGAGTCTAGGAAAAAGAATTTTAAGGGTCGATACTGCTGTAGTTGCTGCACTCACTTTCACCAATTGGTGTAGCTAGATTTTTAAATATGGCTAAGGTTTGGGTCATAAAGAAATCTGGTTCAGTGTTGCGCGCACAAAAACCCTGTAGACTTTCTACGAAGCAGTCTGTTGTTAAAGAGGAGCTAATAAAAAACATATTCTAAGATAATATTAAATCTCATATTATATTTTTTCTAAAGTAAACAAATGAATCTTGCATTTTGCCTGAGTTATTGATACTCTGAGTAAAGAAGTCGGGGCGTAGCGCAGCCTGGTAGCGCATTTGGTTTGGGACCAAAGGGTCGGGAGTTCAAATCTCTCCGCCCCGATGTTGGTATAATTGTAAGAACGCTGTAACATAAGAGCAATCTCCATCAGTAAGCAAGTAGCTGACACTGGAGTGACATTATTTACCATGTGAATTATGGCATATTACATTTTAACGCTCAAGTTTATAAAATAATTGACAATGCTAATTTTCTAATTTACAAATAGATTTTGAAATGATTACCGAAGGAGGTATAGAGTTTGATAGAAGTATCAGTCCATTATGGTGATGTAGACAGAGCTCTTCCAGTATTGAAAAAAACAATTCAAAAGGAAGGAAGAGGGTTGAAAATGAAAAAACAATATCATGAAAAAAAATCAGAAAAAAGAGCTAAAAAGAAAGCTGAAGCTAAAAAAAAGAGGTACCAACAAGAGTGCAGAAGGCAACGTTATGGTTGGTAGTTTGTACTCAAGTTAATAGTTTATCATTGGTTATTTTATGAATATTCACGAATATCAAGCGAAAGAAGTTTTGCATAAATTTAATGTCCCAGTGCCAAAAGGTTTTGTTGCTACATCTGCAGAAGAAGTAAAGACTCAAGTGAGTCAATTAAAATCTGACGTGTTTGTAGTTAAAGCTCAAATTCATGCAGGTGGTAGGGGTAAAGCCGGTGGCGTAAAGCTAGCAAAGTCAGTTGAAGAAGCTCAACAGTTTGTAAAGGACATGATTGGTATGACTTTAGTTACTCATCAAACAGGGCCAAGCGGGCAGCAAGTAAGAAAAGTGTACGTTGAAGAAGCCTCAAGCATTAAGGAAGAGTATTATTTAAGCCTGGTAATCGACCCGAAGCTCAGTAGGCCAATATTCATATTTTCCTCAGAAGGTGGAGTGGACATCGAAGAAGTGGCAAAAAATTCTCCTGCAAAAATTGTGAAATTTGATATTGATCCTGCTACAAGTTTTGATAGCAGCAAGTTAAGCAGCAGTTTTCATTTGAGTCCAGAACAAATAGAAAAGATATCGAACATTGCAAAAAAAATATATGATGCGCTTATTGCAACTGATGCGAGCCAAATTGAAATTAATCCACTGGTTAAAACAAATTCTGGAGATTTTATTGCGCTCGATGCAAAAATTAATTTCGATGATAATGCTTTATATCGTCACCCAGAAATTATGGAACTTCGTGATTATGATGAGGAAGTGAAAGAAGAGATAGAGGCTTCAAAGTATGGGCTCAGTTACATCAAAATGGATGGCAGTATTGGTTGCATGGTAAATGGTGCAGGTCTTGCTATGGCAACAATGGATATAATAAAATACTACGGAGCAGAGCCTGCTAACTTTTTGGATGTTGGTGGTGGAGCGAGTAAAGAAACTGTAACTGAAGCATTTAAAATCATATTGTCTGATAGCAACGTAAAAGGAATTCTGGTTAACATATTTGGTGGTATAATGCGTTGCGATATTATCGCAAGTGGAATTGTTGCGGCTGCAAAAGAAATGAGCATTAAAGTTCCTCTAGTGGTTAGATTATCAGGTACTAATTTTGAAGAAGGAAAAAAAATTTTAGAAGAGTCAGGATTAAATATTATTGCTGCAGATGAGCTAGATGAAGCTGCGCAAAAGATAGTAAAAGAGGTAAAATAAAGCATGTCCGTTTTAGTAAACAGAGATACAAGATTAATATGCCAGGGTTTTACTGGTGCACAAGGCACATTTCATTCAGAGCAAGCAATTGATTACGGAACGAAAATGGTGGGAGGTGTAACTCCTGGAAAGGGTGGGAGCACTCACCTTAATTTACCGGTTTTTAATACTGTAGCAGAAGCCAAAGAAAAAACCGGTGCAAATGCTACAGTTATATATGTACCTGCTAAATTTGCTGCTGCTGCAATACTTGAAGCAATAGATGCAAAAATAGAATTGATAATTTGTATTACAGAGGGCATTCCTATACTTGATATGGTGAAAGTTAAGCGTGCGCTTATCGGCTCAAAAAGTCGATTGATTGGTCCCAACTGCCCGGGAATTATTACACCTGAAGAATGCAAAATAGGAATTATGCCTGGCCATATCCATAAGCGTGGACACATAGGAATTATGTCTCGCTCCGGAACTTTAACTTACGAGGCAGTAGCACAAACAACCGCTGTTGGTCTTGGTCAATCCACATGTATCGGAATTGGGGGAGATCCAGTTCATGGTATGACATTTGTTGACTGTATGGAGCTCTTTTTAAAAGATGACGATACTCATGGTATTGTAGTTATTGGTGAAATAGGTGGAAACGAAGAAGAAGATGTATCACATTTTGTAAAAACAGAAAAAACTAAAAAGCCAATCGTTGGTTTTGTAGCAGGCCAAACGGCACCTCCAGGAAGACGTATGGGACACGCTGGAGCAATCATCTCTTCCAGCGGTGGAAGTGCTGGTGCAAAACTAGAAGTTATGCGGAGCGCTGGAATTGCAATTGCTGAAACCCCTGCAGTAATTGGTAAGAAGGTATTGGAAGTAATGCATCACTAGAATTAGGGTCACAAAAACCCTATATCACCGGTCATGAATACGTTATTTGCCCATTCGATTAATAACTTGCCTCCTGGTAAATTTACTGAAGTCTGTTGGGCAAACAGATATCCACGTAGTGTGGATGCAACAAGTGCTGCACAGGCTGCACTACCGCATGATGCAGTAATGCCTGTACCTCTTTCCCAAACTCTTAAAGCTATTTCTCCAGACTTTTCAACTTGTGCAATACTAACATTAATTTTCCGAGGAAATAATGCGTGATTTTCTAGCTTTGGTCCTAAATTTCGCAATGGTATTTCACTTATGTTATCAACAAAAAAAACTATGTGAGGATTGCCAATATTTACTGCAACAGGATCTTTTAGCATTTCAAGCTCTATAGGTAAGTGAAGAGTGTCACACTCAGTAGACAAGGGAATTTCATGCCATTTTAGCAAAGGTTTACCCATGTTAACCTTTATGGATTTATCACCCACTTTAAAACACTCTAAAATGCGTTTGCTTGTTAGCTCAATAATGGAGTATTCAGCACCTTTTTCTGACATTATCAAATATCCAACACAGCGTGCTGCGTTTCCGCACATTTCAGCTCGACTGCCATCGGCATTATAGATATGCATAAAACAGTCTGCAGCATTAGACATTGTTATAATTATCACTTGATCACAACTGCTTTGATCAGCAATTTGTCTATGGTTCCAGTCTAAATTGTTTGTTGAACGTGAGTCTATGATAACGAAATTGTTACCAGTGCCGTGCATTTTGATAAAATTTTCAGAATTTTGGCCACTCATCATAAAAAAATATTTCTTCTATTGGTCTTCTTTTCTTCTTACTTGTTTCAGCACCCTCTTCTTCGTAACCAACCGCTATCACTGACATTACGTTAAAGTCATTGGGTATATTGAACTCTTTCACTATTTTATCTCTACTAAATCCACCCATTTGATGGGCCATTAAGTTCATAACTGCAGCTTGTAACATAAGTCCATAATTTGCTGCACCAGTATCATGATTAGCCCAAAGATTTTCTCCTTTACCTTGTTTACGGAAGTTTTTAGCACTTAAAGATATGATTAACACTTGTGCATCTTTTGCCCATTTTTGATTAGATTCATCAAGGCAATTTAGCAGCTTCTCCCATGCGCTTTGATTGTTCTGTTTGTTGCATATCACATATCTCCAAGGTTCATCACCAAAACATGAGGGAGTCAGCCTTACAGCTTCCATTAAAATATCCATGTCTTCCTGAGATATTGCTCTTGTAGGATCGTATGAACGTCCGCTGTGTCTTGCTTTCATCAACGATAATAGATCTTGTTTACTCATCATTTTTAATTTAATAGTGCATAAATAATTCATTGTAGCACAATATAAGCAAAATTTAAATTGCAAAACCTCTCATACACATATACTACATTTAATAAGTTATTTTTATTGGGAAGGTATGTTTATAACACAATCTAGCAGCAGATCAACACTGGCTGAAATATTGTCTTGCGTTTTACTTTTATTCTTGATGGCTCAAATAAGTATACCATTGCAGCCTGTGCCTATCACATTGCAAACTTTAGGAGTAATGCTTATTGGGCTTAAATTTAACCGCAGAACAGCATTCTATTCTGTGCTTACATATCTATCACTTGTTGCAGCAGGATTGCCTGTTCTTGCGAAATTTTCTGGTGGTTATCACGCTCTTCTTGGACCAACCGGTGGATATTTAATTGGCTGTTTAGCTGCTGTTGTGGTAATGAGCAAAGTAAATGAATTACTGAACCCTAAATATAAATCATTTGTGTGTAACTCTTTAAGTTGTCTGGCTGGTACAGTTGTAATCTTTATTTGTGGTGTTAGTTGGCTTGCTGTTTACTTGGGTCTGGGACAAGCAATAATGGTGGGTGTTTTACCATTTATCCTTCCTGGTTTGGTAAAAATTTTTCTACTTGTAGCAGCTTTGCAATATTTGAAAAAATGATAAAATTCCGCCCTCATCATTTCATGTGCACCCTCGCGTTTCGGGGATATGGGTATTCTCAGGGTTTTGTAGAAAATTATAAAAGGATAGCAAGCAAAGTAATTAGTACTCAAATCGAAGTAGTTGGTAACCTTGATAATATCTGTAGTGCTTGTCCAAATCAGACTAAACAAGGTAAATGCACCACACAAGCTAAAGTTTTAGAGCTAGATAGAAGGCATATGGAAATTTTAGGAATTAAAATTGGCGAGACTTTAACTTGGAATGAGGCAGTAAAAAAGATTAGGGAGAAAATGTCTTTAAAGAAATTCGAGTACGCATGTGAGGAGTGCAACTGGCAGCCATATGGAATATGTAAAAATGCCCTTTTAAATCTACAAAGGTAGTTGACAAAATGTTAAGATAAATTGAAGCATTTTTGTGGAAATAAAGCGAAATATGGAAGACAAAAGATAAATGCATTCTGAAAAGCTACACAGCATGTTCGTCCCGCTAATTAATAATATCTTTATTATTGTATGAGATAGGTAATTTAGCATTTATGAATTTGTAATGTGTTACGCATAGCTCAAAGAAATAAGGTTTACTGGTTACACGCTGCAGCCAATGCCACAACACTAGGACCTATGTTTATCTGCATGTTAATTTGCGTTGTGATTTTATGGAGGTCTTCTGTTACCTATGCTAGTGAAAATTTGGAGATACAAAAGGCCTTCGATAGTGTTGTCAAGCATATAAAAGCTGATAAAAAATATAAAGATCTTGATGTTATTGAGAGAAAAAGTGACAAATTTAATATCAAAATTTCGCAGAATTCTGGCAAGAGTTTTGACATATACTCTACTTTAAAAAAAGCAAAAGATTCCTTTGAATCAGGAGATAATGAAGCAGCTATTTCTCTCCTTAATCAGATTATCGCAAAGTTTCCTTATCATAAAAATGCTTTAATTGGATTGGGAAATATTTATTACGCTAATAAAGAATACAAAAAAGCTGTAGAGATTTACACAAGACTGTTAAAAGAACACCCTAGTAACCCTTACATATTAAAAAATTTTCTGACGATAATCTCACAATATGATCCTGATCTGGCGTTGAGTGAAATGTTAAAATTGTATGATATACATAAAAATTATGCTCCTTTATTAGCAAATTTAGGTCTGATCTATATGAAAAAGGAGGATTATGTAAAAGGTAAAGAGTATATGATAACTGCTATTTCCCTCGATGAAAACAATATTTTTTATACTTATAATTTAGCTGTTATTCTAGATAAACTTTCAGATTTTCAAAATGCTACAATATTCTACTTAAAGTTGTTAAACATGGCTACAACTTCGAAAGATGTGAGTGAAAAAACACCTTTATACAAAGTGACAGCAAGACTAAAATTTATAAAACTTCACAGCACGCACCCAAAGATTTCATAAAAGCTTATAGCTTACCTAAAGCTAATTTATCGTATCTGTTCAAGGGAGTGGCTAATGTGCAAATATTGAAGCAAAGTGTGTGACACACAGCTGTACGAACATTTGTTTGCAAAGGTAATTTGCACAACAAATGCATAACTGTACGAACATTGTGATTTTGGCCCATCAGATCTCAGTGCGTGACACTGGGATGGCTTTGTTGCAT
>NZ_JAPQLG010000140.1:0-9029 GCF_028982005.1 Wolbachia endosymbiont of Drosophila bocki
ACCGGGACAGCCGCAATAAAGTAGATAAGCCTAAACGCCATCATGTCTTTAGGAGAGTTTGCTAATGAAAATTCTTAAGTTGACGTCATTGGCTGAATGGATACGATTTATTTCAGTGCATGAGCTGGTCCTTTTCGGATTTTAGCGCTGTGTACATAACTGCACGAACGTCTAGTTTAGGGGTAAGAAAAATTAGGGCCTGCAAATTAATCCAAACACATAAGTGTAGTGTTACCACCAAATGCTGTAGTGTTAACACTTACAACTTTTTCTGTAGAAAAACGCTGTAAATAATGAGAACCACCAGCTTTTGGCCCAGTGCCAGATAATCCTCTACCACCAAATGGTTGTATCCCAACTGCTGCACCTATCTGGTTACGGTTGATGTAGACATTTCCAACTGATATTTTTTTACTTATAGTATCAATTTGACTTTGTATACGACTCTGCAAAGAAAACGTGAGTCCATATCCAGTACTATTTATATCACTTATAACTTCATTTAATTCTGACTTGTTAAAACGTATGATATGTAAAATAGGACCAAATACTTCTTGCTTTAATTGCGAAATTTTTTGTATTTCATAAATATATGGAGGAAAGAAATAACCATTATGAGAATTTGTATCCATGGGTACTTTAAATAACAGATTTGAATCTTCGTCCTCTGACATTTTTTGCGTATGTTGAGTTAGCATATCGATAGATGCTTTGTCAATTATTGGACCAATATCAGTACTAAGTTGTATTGGGTCACCAATCTTGAGTTCTTGCGCTGCACCGCATATCATTTTTATCTGCTTCTCTGCTATGTCCTCTTGAATAAACAGCACTCTAAGTGCAGAACAGCGTTGACCACTGCTACGAAACGCAGAAAGCAAAGCATCCATAGCCACTTGCTCTAAAAGAGCAGAGCTATCAACTATCATAGCATTGAGCCCTCCTGTTTCAGCAATAAGTGGCACAATAGGACCATCCCTATTTGCAAGCATTTTATTGATTATTTGAGCAGTTTGTGTTGAGCCAGTAAAAGCTACTCCGGCAATTCTATTGTCTGGAACTAATATTTTGCCTAAATATCCACCATCCCCAGGAATGAGGTGTAACACATTCTTTGGTATCCCAGCTTCATGTAGTATCTTAACAGCTTCGTAGGCAATAATCGGCGTTTGCTCTGCCGGTTTTGCCAGCACTGCATTACCTGCCGCAAGTGCAGCTGAGACCTGCCCAATGAAGATAGCGAGCGGAAAATTCCACGGTGATATGCATAAGAAAACTCCTCTGCCTTCAAAAAAGATGAAGTTATCTTCACCTGTTGGGCCCGGCAATTTTTTCCAGTCGCTCAGTTCATTTTTTGCTATCATTGCATAATAACGCAGAAAGTCGATTGCCTCTCTTACTTCTGCTATTGCATCGGATAAAATTTTTCCTGCTTCCACAATCAGAATGTAAATTAACTCTTTCATCCTTTCCTCAAGCAAATCTGCAGCTTTTTCAAGGCATTTAGCGCGCTCTTCTGCTGAAACATTCTGCCACTTAGCAAAAGCACTGTGTGCTATTTCAAGAGCGTTTAAAGCTTGATCGCTTGTTGCACTTGACACTTCTCCAATTACATTTTCCAAATGTGCAGGATTCACTACTTCGATAAATTCAGCATTATCAAATAGTGCTTTTCCATCAATTATTGGTCCAATTTGCCACTTTTTTTCACTAAAACCCTTTATATCATCTGCAAATTGTGAGACTATCACAGAATCACTAATATCCATCCCCAAGGAATTTTTTCTTTCTAGTTCCAAAATATCTTGTGGTAATGGAATGCCTGGATGAGGTTCATAATTAAAATTTATAGCTTTTTCCAGTGGATCTGAAATTAACTCATCGATTTTAACGTTAGGATCACTTATTTGATTAACAAACGAACTATTAGCTCCATTTTCAAGAAGGCGTCTTATAAGATAAGGCAACAAGTCACTATGTTCCCCAACGGGTGCGTAGACACGACAGCTAACATTTGTTGCAAGCTCTGACATTGCATAATCATATAAGTCTTTTGCCATTCCATGTAAGCGTTGAAATTCAAATCCAGGGTGGTTTTTATCAGCAAGTTCCATGATAGAAGCAAAAGTATAGGCGTTATGAGTTCCAAAGCATGGGTAAAAGCTGTTTGGTTTACTCAAAAGTTTCTGTGCGCACACGAGGTAAGATACGTCAGTATAGCTTTTTCTTGTAAATACTGAGTAATCATTTAATCCCAATTCTTGCGTACGCTTGATTTCTGAATCCCAATATGCACCTTTTACAAGCCTCACCATAATTTTATGATTTGATCGAATAGCAACATCCTCTACAAAGTCAAGAACAGACAAAGCACGTTTTTGATATGCTTGTACAGCCAAGCCGAGCCCTTCCCACTCAGAAAGTGATTCATCAAGCCGTAATTGTTCAAACAAGATTAAGGAAATTTCAAGCCTTTCTGTTTCTTCTGCGTCTATGCATAGTGAAATGTTGTATTTTTTTGCCTCGCGGCAGAGCTCTAAAACCTTAGTGAATATCTCACCAGCAATTCGGCCAAATTGACTAAATTCATAACGTGGGTGTAAAGCAGAAAGTTTGATTGAAATTCCATGGGATTTAAAACAATCATTTATTTCAGTGGATTCACCTATAGCTTTTATTGAGTGCATGTATGAATTAAAATACTCTTCTGCATCCTCAGTTGTGTGAGCAGCTTCGCCAAGCATATCAAAAGAGTATAAAAACTTACTATTGTCATCTAGTTTTGCGTACCTTAAAGCTTCTTCTATGGTTTCTCCAACAACAAAATGATTACCAAGCATAGACATTGCTTGTTTTACTGCTTTGCGAATGATCGGTTCTCCTAAATTCTTAAGTAACTTAGAAATTGCGTAATAGAACTTCGAATCGCCTTCATTATCTCTCAATATACTGCTACCTATCATTAAACTCCACGTGGAAGCATTGACGAACAATGAAGAAGAATATCCTAAATATTTACTCCATTCTTGATTGGCAATTTTATCTTTGATTAGCTCGTCTATTGTATAATCATCTGGTATTCTAAGTAGCGATTCAGCAAGGCACATCAATGCTATTCCTTCATCATTGGAAAGCGAGTATTGCTGCATAAAGGAATCTACAATACTTAATTTATTGTGTTTGATTTTTTCAATAACTTGTTTTGCAATATTATAAATTCTATTTTTTGAATCAGCCGAAAGCTCTGCTTTTTCTACAAGATAACGTATATAACTCTTTTCATCAGTACGATAAAATCCTTGTAAACGTTTTCTGAGTTCATTAGGTTCTTGTATAGAGCTTATCATATATAATTATCTCCAAAAAATACTCCGACACCATATGCATAGTGAAATTATATCATAACTTTGCGCAGAGCAAATTGCTATTTACAAAGGGACCAGGGCTGGCTAAAAGAAGTCCATGCAATAACTTTAAAAGGATTGTGCAAGTATGTAGCTCAACACTCCGCCACACATCAAGTATTTAGTCTCAGTTGCGGTTTGTACACAGCATTTGAGTTGAATTGATTGCTTTGAATTATCCTTTCTTTTGATGATGCATTCTAGATTTCCACCTGGCACTATTTCACCTTTTATGCTTATTACCTCGCTACCATCAAATATCTTTCTGGTTATTCCATTTTGGAATATAAGTGGAAGAACACCCATGCCGACCAAGTTGGACCTATGTATACGCTCAAAGCTTTCTGCAATGACAACTTTAACCCCCAACAATAAAGTACCCTTTGCTGCCCAATCCCTACTTGAACCTGTGCCATACTCCTTTCCTGCCACAATGATGAGAGCTTCCTTGTAGCGCATTGCTGCATCAAAAATCGACATAGTTTCTTGAGAAGGAATGTATTTTGTATAGCCGCCTTCGATGCTTACCATTTCATTTTTTATTCTAATGTTAGCAAAAGTCCCACGCATCATTACATTGTGGTTACCACGACGAGACCCATACGAATTAAAGTCCTGTGGCTCAATTCCAAGATTTTTTAAATATATACCTGCAGGACTACTTGAGGCAATATTTCCAGCAGGGGAAATGTGGTCAGTGGTTACGCTATCGCCAAACATTGCCAATATTTGTGCGCCTTTTATATCGATTTTATTATTTTTAGGTGATAAATTATCAAAATAGGGCGGATTTTGTATGTAAGTGCTATTTGCATCCCAATTATAGATTTCACTTTTTTCACACTTTATCTTTCGCCAATGTTCATCACCAGAAAAAACATCCTTATACTTTTGTATGAACATCTCACGTGTTACCACACTTTTAACGCAATCTTCGATTTCATTGTTTGTTGGCCATATATCTTTGAGATAGACATCATTTCCATTCTTATCTTTGCATATTGAATCTTTTGTCAAATCAGTTTGCACAGTACCAGCAAGTGCATATGCAACAACAAGTGGCGGAGATGCCAAGTAATTAGCTTTGACTAACGGATGAATTCTTCCTTCAAAGTTACGATTGCCAGATAAAACTGCAGCAACGGTTAAGTTTTTGTTTTTAATGCCATCTTCTATATCTTTATTAAGTGGACCAGAATTCCCAATGCAAGTTGTGCAACCATATCCAACTAGATTAAAACCCAAAGCATTTAGATCTACCTGCAATCCAGACTTTTCTAAATATTCTGTTACAACTTGTGACCCTGGAGCAAGAGAAGTTTTAACCCAAGGCTTTGATTTTAATCCAAGTTTAATTGCATTACGAGCTACAAGACCTGCAGCAATCATCACACTTGGATTAGAAGTATTAGTGCAGCTTGTTATTGCTGCAATAACTACACTTCCATCTTGGAGTTTATCGCTTTCCTTTGACTCATTAACTAAAGATGATTTAGAAAAAGACTCTGCCACTTGTGAAAGAAAAACCTTATCTTGTGGTCTTTTGGGACCAGCCATTACTGGCTCCACGCTTGATAAATCAAGCTCTAGTGTGTCAAAAAATGCTAACTTGTCACTACTACGCCACAGTCCTTGCTCTTTCGCATAAGCCTCAACTAGCTTAATCAGCTTTTCTGGCCTTCCGGTTAAGCTTAAATAATCTAGCGTTTTTTGATCAATTGGAAAAAATCCACAAGTTGCGCCATACTCCGGGGCCATATTTGCTATAGTGGCTCTATCTGCCAAAGATAAATAATCTAAACCATCACCATAAAATTCTACAAACTTACCAACAACGCCTTTTGTTCTTAGGATATTGGTAACCGTCAGCACTAAATCGGTCGCAGTTACTCCTTCCGACAATCTGCCAATTAATTTAAATCCAACTACTTCTGGAATCACCATACTAATTGGTTGACCAAGCATCACAGACTCAGCTTCTATGCCTCCAACACCCCAACCAAGAACTGATAATCCGTTAACCATTGTAGTATGGCTGTCAGTACCAACTAAAGTATCAGGATATATGACTCCATCATTATTACACACAACTTGCGCTAAATATTCAAGATTCGCTTGGTGGCAAATCCCTGTGCCAGGCGGCACTACTCTAAAATTTGTGAAGGACGATTCTCCCCACTTTAAAAATTGATATCTCTCCAAATTTCTTTTTACTTCTAGCTCAACATTCTTACTGAATGCGGAAACACTTCCACAATTATCTACTTGAACAGAATGGTCAATCACAAGATCAACCGGTACAGAAGGATTTATGTTGCTCGGGTTTCCTCCATTTTTCTTAACATAGCTCCGCATTGAAGCTAGATCAACAACAGCAGGAACCCCTGTAAAATCTTGCATCAACACCCTTGCTGGTTTATAGCTAATTTCGTGATTAGTGTGTTTATTAACGCAGTCTGCTAGTACTCTTATGTCATCCAGCTTTACGTTTACTCCATCTTCATTACGCAATAAATTTTCAAGCAGCACCTTAAGTGAGCAGGGCAATTTAGTTACATCTGTCCCTAAAAATTCACTAGCACTACTTAGGCTAAAATAGTTGTATGACTTCCCGTCAATGTTTAAAGTCGTTTTTGCGTTTAAAGAATTGTTCATCCTATCACACTATATTAGTTAAAATTGGAATTACTACCGTTACTTTTTTGTTGTTGACCTTGCTGCTCATACATAGTTTCAAAATCTATAGGATCTAGCATCAGTGGGGGAAATCCACCACTACTTGTAACTCTTGCAATTATTTCTCTTGCAAAAGGAAAAAGAAAAGTAGGTCCACCAATAAACAAAGCTTGTCTTACTTCTTCCTCACTCAACTCTTTTAAATTTTCTATTGAAAAAATGCCACAATATTTCGTTTCACAAATGAAAGCTACGCCATCCTTTGTGCCTTCATCTTTTACCGTTGCTTTGACTTCTATATGCAAAGTAATTTCATGGAAAGATTTTTCCTCATTCACTTCTTCTTTGTTTTTCGTCCCTTCTAATTTTGCTGAATTG
The DNA here is from genome assembly GCF_028982005.1 of Wolbachia endosymbiont of Drosophila bocki. NCBI lineage: Bacteria > Pseudomonadati > Pseudomonadota > Alphaproteobacteria > Rickettsiales > Anaplasmataceae > Wolbachia > Wolbachia endosymbiont of Drosophila bocki. Next base: position 6,459 of record NZ_JAPQLG010000140.1, read on the forward strand.
ATATTAACCATTACATTAATATCTGGAGCTTTACTAGAAGAAAGGAATGGCGAATTCGGATTCTCAAATGATAGATCTTTAACATATTGACCGTGAATTCTCATTTTTTGTTGTGGCATTTCTTACGTCTCCTTTAATTAAGTTGAGATATTTAATACTTTCTTATATAATATATTCATTTACAAACGAATAGCAAACCTGATTATAAGTTGATATGAAAAACGTATTTTCATTAATAATTAATAATGTTCGGATACCTTATATGCCAAGGAGTTGAGTTACTATGATAGAGCTTGTAATATATGCTTTATTAGCGGCGTTCATTTTTTCACGTTTGTATAATTCTTTAGGAAGGTCAGCCAACCTCAACCTAAAAAAGCTAACTAATGTATTGGATGTAAGCCGAAGTAGAGAAGATGTAGTAGAAAACATTGAGGGTTACATTGATAGCAATGATGAAAATTCAATAAAAGTGACTTATAAACAAATATTAAAAAAAAACAAAGATTTTTCTATTTCCCACTTTATAGAAGGTTCAAGCATAGCTTTTGAATTAATAATAAAATGTTTCAATCAAGGAAATTTGTCTCAGTTAAAACCACTTCTCGATAAAGACTTATATGATAATTTTGCAGAGAAGATTAAACATCGTAAAGAGGTGCACGAGTCTATAATTGTTTCTATCGTTTCACAAAAGATTTTAGAAATAAAGCTAGTAAAAAACGCAGTGTTTATTGCAGTATATTTCCTTTCAGAGCAAATTAACTTCGTTAAGAACAATGAAGGAGATATAATATCAGGTAGTACATCCACTATTAATAAAGTTGAGGATGTATGGCAATTCAAAAAAAATGTTAATTCATCAGACCCGAGCTGGTTGCTTGTTTCTATTCACTATAAAAAGACAAGTAACGATAAGACAAATGATAAGTAAGATGAGTTTTATTTGAAATGGAAAGCAAGCTACGCGAAATAGTACTTGACACTGAAACGACAGGTCTTGACACTGAATCTGGTCATCGAATTATTGAAATAGGGTGTGTGGAATTAATTAACCGCATTCCAACAGGTAAAGTATTCCATCGGTACCTTAACCCAGAAAGAGATATACCTTATCACTCGTTTAAGATTCACGGTATTAGTGAAGAATTTTTAGAAGATAAACCATTATTTTCAGATGTTGCACTTGAATTTCTTGACTTTATATCTAATGATATTTTGGTAATTCACAACGCTGAATTCGATGTTAAGTTCCTTAACATGGAGTTAAGCAAGCTGAATGCTGGGTTAATTTCCTCAGACAGAGTGCTAGATACATTACCTCTTGCGAGGAAAAAATTCGCAGGATCACCTGCTTCTTTGAATGCATTATGTAAGCGTTTTGATATATCGCTAGAGAATAGAGAATTGCACGGAGCACTAGTTGATGCTCAATTGCTTGCAAAGGTATATGTTGAACTTACAGGAGGGTTACAAACCTTTCTGTTTGATAATGAATGCAATCAGGACAGTAACTCCACATTCGTTCAGCATAAAGTACGTAATCTAACTCCCAGAGAACATTTACCAAATAGTGAAGAAATTGATGAACATAAGAAACTGTTAGACAAAATTAACAATACACTTTGGAATAAATATATTGAATAGGTTAACCAATAAAGATACAATTCAATTTTACTGAGAGCATTCTAATGGTAAGGTTTATAAGATTATTATCTAATGTGCTAGCAGCATTAGCAGTTGTTTTTTTAGGTTATTGTTATTTCACTAAAAAAGGCATATTTGCCCCAGCAGCGATTCACAACGCAGAAGTTAAGATAGGCGGAGATTTTTCTTTAATTAATCAGGACGGACAGATCTTGCGCAGTAGTGATTTTAAAGATAAATACATGATGATTTTCTTTGGGTTTTCCTCATGCAAAAGAATTTGCCCTATGAACCTTGGAATAATTTCAGAAACACTTGCAAAGTTAGATGAGAAAACTAACAACAAGCTACAAACATTCTTCATCACAGTCGATCCTGAGCGCGATAGCACGGAAAGACTTAAAGAATTTCAGCAGCAATTTGACCACAGAATACAAATGTTAACTGGTGAAAGAGAAAAAATAGACGAAGTAATTGCAAAGTATAAAGTATATGCTAGCAAAGTTGGTGGAGAAGAAGAAATCAACCATTCTTCAATAATGTACCTTATTGGCCCTGGAGGAAAATATGTTACACACTTTGCAGCTGATTTAAATTCAGACGAAAGTCAATCTGATAAGATTTTGGCTGAGATAAGAAAATACGTAAACTGAATTATAGATTTTTCTGTTAATTAGTCGAGCATGCAACTGCATGAGCATTATGATTTGAGAGCAATCTCCATGGGAAGACACACACAACTGTACGAACGTTGTAGTTTGGGAGCAATTCCCACCAGTGGGGTGTCATCCCAGTGCCCAGACACTGGGATCCAGCTTCTATGCAACTTAATTAAAAACGTTTGTTTTAGCGTAAGACAACTACCTTTAGCTCATCAGCTCAGTTATAAGCAAAATTTCTGGATTCCAGTGGGCTTTGTTGCAT
>NZ_JAPQLG010000141.1:0-9726 GCF_028982005.1 Wolbachia endosymbiont of Drosophila bocki
TTCATGAATTTATTGTACGTTACCTACTATCCGAAGAGCGATGCAACAAAGCCATCCCAGTGTCAAGCACCGGGATGACACCTCCGGGCACTGCCGTCATAAAGGAACCAGTGTCAGCTACTTTCATGACATCAATAATTGACCTCGACTTACCGTCCAACTAGAAAATTGTATATAGAATGACAGAAATCCAGATGTTATTTACTTACTTTCGATCTTTTCTATCAATTTTTTAACTAAGCCTCTTAGCTTTTTACTGGACTCATCAAGCTCTTGAATCTGCGAGCTGTGCTCTTTCATTAGTTCCTTATAGTTACCTCTTATGTAGTCAATCATTTCCTTCATCTGAGCAATCATCTTGTTAACATCCACACTGCCCAAATCAGGTATCATGCCAGGCATAGCCCCTTCTAACATACCGCCAGCCATAAGCTGCTGAGACATTTGCATAAATGGTTTTAAAGTCTGATTAAGCAATTCAGGATCCTTGGCTAATTTTTCTATTTGCTCTTTGCAAGTATCCATATACTGCTTCATAAACTCATCTTCTTGCCCTTTGTCTATCATAATTATAACCTACCTAAAAATACGTGTTCTTCATTGTATATTATTTTAAAATTAAAAACAATACAAAATACCTGTCACAATTGCATTAATACTTTTTAAATAATAAAAAATGCTCCTTTGCTTATAAAGGGTCACATACCTTCTTTAACCATTCCTTATCTTTTACGCTATTTTCTAAGTTTTTATAGACAAATTGATGGTAGCCATTTATCCATTCAATTTCATCCTTAGTAAGCATTTGCACATTTATTAGTCTTCTATCATATGGAATAGAGGTCAGTTGTTTAAAGTTTAAGAAGCCATTCTCTTGCCTGTCAACATATATCAGATTTTCAATTCTTATTCCATACTCTCCCGGAATGTAATAGCCAGGTTCGTTGGAAAGTATCATCCCTGGCGTGAGTTTCACTTTATTACTTTTTGATATTGCTTGTGGTCCTTCGTGTACTGATAGGTAATTTCCTACTCCATGCCCTGTACCATGCATATAGTCCATTCCAAATTTCCATAAATGCGTACGTGCCAATATATCCAATTCTCCACCAGTAGTGCCAGAAGGAAAGATGACACTTGCTATAGCAATGTAAGCTTTCAACACTATTGTATAGTGGGTTATTTGCTCATTGGTCGGATTACCAACCACTACAGTTCTTGTCACATCAGTTGTACCATTAAGGTATTGGCCACCAGAGTCAATCAAATATAGTCCACTTTTCTGAATTACCTTATTCGTCTTACTGCTTGCACGATAGTGAATTATTGCTCCATTCTCATTAAATGCTGAAATTGTTGGAAAACTTAGTTGCTTAAACAAATTCTGCTCTTTTCTGTATTCTAAGAGTTTCTCTTCAGCTTCAAGCTCTGTACCAACATTATTTTCAAGCCAATGTAGAAAGTTTGTAACTGCCACTCCATCTCTGATGTGCGCATTTATAGCCCCAGCTATTTCAGTTTGGTTTTTTACTGCTTTATAAATTAGACAAGGATCCTCTCTTTCAGCTACCTGTTTATCTTTTATTACAGCCATAGTACTCATTGGAGTTGTGTTTGGATCTATAACTATTGAATTTAGCTTGTGCAGCGAATTTTCTAGCTCACTAATATCAAAAATATTTATATGATTGCCTAAATTTGCTTCTATAGTTGAATGTTCTTTATCTTGAATAAACAAATCAACATTACCGCTTTTATACAATATAGCACGGCCCAATATACATGGAGTATATTTAGCATTTTCATTTCTTAAATTTAATAACCATGAAATTGAATTTGGATCAGTTAAAAGCACTACTTCAGCTTCTTTATCTATGCTTTTAGCTATTTTTTCACATTTGTCCCTACTACTTTCACCAGCATATTCAATAGAATGTAAAACCACTGCTTGTTTTCGACAGTCACTTTTTTTTCCAGCTAAACAGGGTATTAATTTACAGATATTCTCATACTTTCTTATATCTTCTATGGTAAAATATTGCAAATAATAACCTAGTGAGGCAGTTGATGTTAAGTTTGCTTTTATCCATTCGCGTGGATCCTCTTCTTGTATATTATACACTTGAAAATTGCCCCGATCGAGCTGATTGCGAGCTTGTGTGATGTAGCGTCCATCCGTAAAAAATGGGCACTTGTTGTCTTTTGTAACGATAAGTAGCCCATTTGTTCCTGTGAAGCCACATAACTTGGTTAACTCGTCTGAATATTCACTTAAATATTCATCTTTAGTATGCAATATAAATGCGTCAACATTTGTTTCACGCATAAAAGATCGAAATTCTTCGATTTTTGACATAGAACACCTCATACAAAATTAGCAGCCACTTTCGTTTTCCTGTTTCTCAAATACACTAATATGCTCACTATCGCTGCAGGAGTGATGCCTTGTATTTGCTTTGCAATGCCAATCGTCGCTGGTTTTATCGTCTGCAACTTTTCTATTACTTCACTTGACAGGCCTTTAACTTGTGAATAGTTGAAATCAATAGGAATTTGAGTGTTAATTTCCTCTCGTAAAAACTTCATATCCGCTTCTTGTCTTATTAGATAAGGTTTGTATTTTGCTTCAATTTCAACCGCTTCGCATATTTCATTCTTAGCTCTATTATCCGCTTTGGTGTGTCCCATTTTGTCATTCCAGCGCGTGACGCTGCTTAACTCCGGCCATATTTCTTGTAATTTATTCCAGTCGATGTTTGGATAGCTAAGTAAATCTAGTGCCGTTTTTCTTATCCCATCATAAGATATTTTGATACCATAAGACCTAAGCTGCTCAGGAGTAATCGTCAGACTCCCTAACTTCTCTTCAAGCTGCTTAATGGATTCAAGTTTATTCTGTAAAACAGAGTATCTCTCATGCGAAACAAGGGAAATATCATAACCTTTTTGTGTTAATCTTCTATCTGCATTGTCTGACCTGATAGCTAGCCTATATTCTGCACGTGAAGTAAATAATCTATAAGGTTCGATCACCCCTTTGATGACTAGATCATCTATCATTACGCCGATATATGAGTCTGTGCGATGAAGAACAAAGCTTTCTTTTTTTTCAGATGCAGAGAGTGCTGCATTAATTCCGGCGATAATTCCTTGCCCTGCTGCTTCTTCATATCCAGTGGTGCCATTAATTTGGCCAGCAAAATATAGGCCTTTAACTTTCTTAGTTTCGAGAGTATGAAACAGCTCTCGTGGGTCAATATAGTCATACTCAACTGCATATCCAGGTCTTAGTATTTCTGCATTTTCAAGTCCCTTGATACTCTTTATCATTTCACACTGCACTTCAATAGGCAATGAATTTGAAATTCCGTTCGGGTATATAGTATCATCATTCAAGCCCTCTGGTTCTAAAAATATTTGATGACTACTTTTTTCTGCGAATTTTTTAACCTTAGTTTCAATGGATGGGCAGTATCTTGGTGCTATAATATCATCCAAATACGAAGAAGCTGACCTGTGCAGATTCTCTCTAATTATTTTATGCGTGTTTTCATTAGTATGGGTAATAAAGCATGATACCTGAGGTTGGTTAATTTTTTCTGTTAAGTAAGAAAACGGCACAGGTGGATTATCACCCACTTGTTCTTGCAATATTGACCAGTTTATAGTGCCACGATCAAGCCTTGGCGGAGTTCCGGTACGCAATCTACCTAATTTAAAATTATATTTCTTCAACGTATTTGCAAGTTCTACGGCAGGCTTATCTCCCATTCTCCCTGAAGGAGTTACCTGCTCTCCTATATGAATCACACCCCGCAGAAAAGTCCCTGTAGTTAGAACGACTTTACTTGTCAGTATATGCTCCCCTGAGCTTGTTATTACAGCTTTAATGCACAATTCTCCATTGTTATTACTCTCTATAAGAAAATCGTCAACCGACTCTTCTTTTACCGTCAAATTATTATAATTTAGAACAATTTCCTGTATTGCTTGCTTGTATAATTTTCGATCTGCCTGTGCACGTGGTCCCCACACTGCCGCACCTCTGCTGCTATTTAAAATGACTGAGTGTATGCTTGCTCGGTCGATTGCTCTTCCCATTATTCCATCAAGAGCGTCAACTTCCCTGACTACAACACCCTTTGCAACTCCTCCGATTGCTGGATTGCAGGACATTTCCCCTATAGTTGAAATTTTATGAGTTATAAGCAGCGTGTTTGCACCAAGGCGAGCTGCAGCAGCAGCAGCTTCGCACCCTGCATGACCACCACCTACCACCACTACATCATATTTATGCATGCTTTTTAAGTAATTCGTACCCTACTAATATTCCGACTATTAGCGGTTAATGTCAAATTTTACAGTAATTATAGCCTTTCTTATAATAGTCCGAATGCGATAAGATATGTGTTTATGGCTATAGCAGGCCAATAGCATATTACGGTCTGTTCGGATTATTGTAAAAAGAGCTATAACTATTTCAATCATCAGTGGCCAATGTATAGCTAACTCACGTCATACCGTCACGGTATCTCTAGATCCCGCCAACAAGCAGCGGGATGACGGTTTTTCAAATTATCGGGTTTTAGTGGGGCGAGCGACCAGGATCGAACTGGCGACATTCAGTACCACAAACTGACGCTCTACCAACTGAGCTACGCCCGCCAAGATATAAAATTTCTAACATAAGAGCGCAAATAGTCAATTGATTATTTAACTCTCCTTTTGCAGAGGGTTTTAAGTTTAGCCAATAAATATTTTCATTGATACTTTTACCATTATAGTTAATCGTATTGACACTAATGAAGTAGTGGTATGTTTAAAAGTATTTTCACATTTAGTTTTTTTACGGCTATTTCAAGGATCTCAGGGTTAATAAGAGATGTATTGATTGCTACGGTCATTGGTGCGAACTCTCTTGCAGACATATTTTTTTCTTCGTTTCGCTTTGCCAATCTATTTCGAGCATTTTTTGCAGAAGGAGCGTTCACTACCTCATTCATACCGTTATATTCGACAGAATCATATGATAATAAAAAGGCATTTAATTTTGCAAGTAGTGTAATATCCATTACGTTTATTATCTTAGTAATTTTTTGCCTTATTATGCAAGCTTTCTCCCCTTATATGATTCAAATTTTTGCTCCTGGATTTGACCAAAGTAAGTTTACCCTTACTGTTACTTTATCAAGAATTATGATGCCCTACATAATCTTTGTTTCAATTGCATCACTTATTGGTGGAATGCTGCAAGTAAAGCAGCATTTTGCTTCAACAGCTATTGCACCAATCGTTTTGAATCTTTGTTTAATCATCAGTTTGTTTGTGCCTTACGTAAAAACCTCAGCGCACAACCTTTCTATAGCTGTGCTGATAGGAGGAGTTTTTCAGTTGTTGCTGATGCTATTTAGTGCATATAAATTAAAGGCAGCTTTTTCTTTTAGCCTTGAATTAAGCAATGAAGTAAGGTTATTTTTTAAGCGTGTGGTACCTGCAATTATCAATAATTGTGTAACTCAAATAAGCTTATGGATTGATACAATCATGGCGAGTTTTATACCAAATGCGGTGTCCTATATATATTATGCCGATAGACTAAATCAACTACCGCAGGGAATAATCGGTACTGCAATTGGCACAGTGCTTCTTCCTTTAATTTCAAAACAGGTGGATAATACTGAAAATATAGTCAAAATACAGAACAAGGCTCTCAACATAGGATTAATGTTAATTATGCCAACAACTGCTGCCTTTACCATTATTCCCGACATAATTTTACTTACGCTTTTTTCTTACGGCCGGTTTGATCATTATGCAGTGCAGCAAACTGTTCCCACTTTAATAGCATTTTCTCTTTCTTTACCTGCATTTATTATAAATAAAGTATTGCTACCTACATTTTTTGCTAAAGGCAATCTGAAAATACCAACCATATTTTCGCTAATGTGTCTTGGAATTAATGTAGTGCTAAACCTTTTGTTAATGAACGAGTATCAGCATACGGGGATTGCTATTGCTACTTCCGTTTCCACTTGGATAAACTCCATTCTATTAATTAGTTATTTAACAATAAATAAAATGTATAAGGTTAGCCAAGCGTTATTGTTAAATGTCATGAAAATTTTTGTAGCAACGGCAGTCATGTCAATAGCCCTTTATATTTTTAATTCTTTGTTGGCAGGATTATTTTTTGATAAAACATTGGCTCGTATTGTTTATTTAACGACTTTAATAGCTTTGAGTGTTATTGTTTATTTTGGTATTCTCTATTTAATATTTAAGGGAAACTTTAAGCATGTGTAAATTATGAGACTTTCTTTATATGCTATATTATCAATCTCACTGCTATTAATTCTCATGCATGTTGCTGCAACTTTTAAGGATTGGAGTGGCTACAGGAAATATATCATAAAAGAGTTAGAGAAGACGTATGATGCTAAAGTGCATATTGGGGAAAAAATTAAAGTTTCGTTGATTACCCCAAAGCTCACCATTTATAATGTATACGTACAATACAACGAAAATAAAGAGCAAAAGTTGTCAGATTTAATTAGTGTAAGAAAAATTGAAATAAGGCCATCGTTCCTATCGTTGTTTTTATTTTCGTTGCAACCAAAGTCAATCACATTGTTTGGCATGAAAAGCAACAAAGAAAATTTACCTAATATTATAAATACAAACGCCAGTGGTAACACAGTCAATATAGTAATAAAAGACAGCCAAGTAAGTTTCAAGAATGATTTCGCTGATATTGTTAACATAAAGGAAGTTGCTGTAAAAAAAAATAAGCAGTTTTTTGGTAAAGTAAAGGTAGGTGATAATAATTACGATTTTTCAGGAAAGGTTAATATCACAAAAAGGAATGTACACATTAGTGTTGAATCAAATTTTGTAAATTTGCTATTTACAGGTAATAGAAATCAAGAAGAACTCCAGGGTAATTTAACATTAACAATTAATAACAGTTCCGGTTCTGTGAGTGATTTAGCAAAAATCATTAATCTTAGCTTTCTCTCTTGTGTTATTCCTAGCGAAAATATCAAGATATCATCCGATATAAGTCTTAATGAAAGTGAGTTTACGGCAACTGACTTAAAAATTGATTCCAAAAGCATGCAAGCCAGCGGTACAATACAAAATGATAGAAAAGGCAATCACACTAATTTCAATATTAGCTTCAGTAAAGTTGATTTAGATTCCATACAAAATGATTCACAAAGAACAATGAATATGAAGGATCTTCTGGAATGTTTTAGAGCAGTTGTGCCAAAGAACTTGAGCTTAAATTTTAATATGGAAGCTTCTAACATTCAATATCAAAACAAAATATTGGACAATTTCCGTGCTGTACTAAAATCCACTGATGGCAAAGTAAAAGTTAATACGCTTCTTAAATTTCCTGGAATCAATAATATATCTTACTTATCAGGAGAGATCTCAAACAATAATGTCCTATCTGAATTCAACGGTGATTTATTAGTCGAAGGAAATGATTTTGAGTCATTCATTTCATGTTTTTTCCCTTCTATAAAGATGAAAGAAAACCAGAAAAATCAATTTACACTAAGTTCTAAACTGCACCTTGCACCAAGAATATTATCTATCTCAGACATTAGACTGCTAAATAATAAGGAATCCTTGCAAGGATCAATTAGAGTAAGCCACACAAAAAAACGCAGTGTGATCGATGGTGAATTTAGCATGCATAATCTTGATGCAGATAAATATGATCATTCATTATTTAGCAGTTTACCTAAAATGCAATGGCTGAAAAATTTTCAGTATGATACAAATATAAAGGCCCGTGTTAATAACCTTACATTGAATGATACGAAAATTAAAAATTTGGATTTTTTGCTGAAAATGGAAAAAGGTAAGCTAGTTGCAGATAAAATAAAACTATCTGGAGAAGATTTCGATATTACCGGTAATGCAAAAATATTAGCAGATCAAAAATACGCCAAACCTTTATTAGATGTTAACCTTACGGGCAGTAAATTTAATGGAAAAATTATTACATTACCAAATTTAGTAGAGGCGAAAAGAAATTCAAGAAATGAGATAGATCAAATTCAATGGTCAACAAAGCAGCTTGATTTTTTGGATGATAAAGAAGGCTTTGATGCAAATGTGCAAATCAATACTGCAGAATTTAAAACCGAGCAGAATGTTTTAAAAGATTTTAATTTGGATGCGGTAATGAGAAACAACACTATCACTATCAGGCAGGCAAGTTACGTATTAGAACACGGGCAAGTGTTTTTTCAGGGTTATTTAAGATCAGACTCAATAAATACAAGGTTTTCTATTGTAAATTTGGACACTAAAAAGATTGGTAAGGTTATAGGAATTGACAATGTAAATGGTCAGGTAAGCTTAAATGGTGAAATCAAAACTCAAGGAAAAAGTTTTCATGATTGGGCTAGTAACTTATCAGGAGATGTAAACTTACAAGCGCAAGGAATAGAAGTTACTAATGTAGATTTCAATTCATTTATCACTAATTTGTTAAGCAGTAATAATAAGTCTGAAATCTCCACACTTGCTTATATTGATATATATAACGGTAAAACATTTTTTGAAAATATTAGCGGAAAAGCAAGTATTAAGAGTGGCATATGTTCAACTAGTTTACAATTCGGGATTGATCAAGCATCAGGGTCGATCTCTTCTAATTTAACCTTATCTAACTTCACTTTAAATTCTATATTCAGGTTCTTTTTCATACCACCAAATTATAGTAATCCAATCTATATCGATATGCATTTGGATGGCCCTATTTGGCGTCCTAAGATGAGTTTTGATGTAGACCAAATCTTCATCGCTCTGGTTGGCAAGAAAAATAGTTAATTTACTTAGGTGTACGGTTTAGGGGACAATGAACTCATCTGAACGGATACAAACTTAACCTAACTCATCACCACCTGGCAGTGGTGGCAAGCCAAATGCTTCTCTCTTTTCGTTGAGCGTCATGAAGCTTGCGTTTTCTACGTATTTCCACAACTTTTGTCTTTTTTCCATGAGAATTTCTATTGCATCTTTGTCATACGACAAGCACAGATCTTCACCAAATCTTGGTATCAGCCAAGAATTCAGGTGACAGATAATATTTTCTAGCGTTGGTAAAACCGTCTGCCCCCAGAGGGATAAGTGTGCTTCGACTAAATTGCTATAAGTGTTATCACCCGGTATGCCAAGCAATTGCGGTGGAACGCCAAAAGCTAGCGCAATATCACGAGCTGAGCTGTGTTTGGACTCAATAAAATCCATATCCCTTGGCGATAAGCTCATTTCTTTCCACTCCAAGCCTCCTTCAAGCAATATCGGTCTTCCAGCGTTTATAGAACCTGAATAATGATCATTTATCTGCGCTTTTAAGCGTTGGTACTGCTCTTGACTTAAATTTCCACCACTCCCGTCTTTCGCTGATTTCACAACTATTGCACCACTTGGTCTTGCCCCATTTTGCAACATCGCTTGATTCCAAGCACCCGCCTGATTATGTTGATCTATGCTATATGCAGCTGCCTCAATTGGTGATAACCCATACCAATCATTCAAAGGATTAAAGGTCTTTAAGTGCAACACTGCTGAACATCCAGTTAGTTTATCAACTTTAAAGTCATAACTGTTGTTATTTATGGTATAACGATAGATATAAGAACCTGTTAAGGATCTCGAAAATATGAGGTAAAATAAGCATAGTTAAGAAAGAGGTATATCTAT